>CALBPH010000851.1 GCA_937899365.1 uncultured Leptolyngbya sp. | reverse complement strand
CCTGGCCATTGAGGGGAGCCAAGGAGCCGTGGCCCGCAGCATTTGCCCACAGCACAACCATCAGCCGGGGGTGGTCACTGTGATGCTGGTGCCCCAGGCCAACACCGCTGGAATTGATACGGCAACGGGCATTGCACCGGATGCCTTTGACCTGACACCCCAGCTCACTCAACAGGTTACCCAGTATCTAGACGAGCGTCGTCCCCTGGGCGTGCAGGTAAAACTGCAGTCTCCTGAGTATGTGGGGGTAACGGTTAAAACAGAGGTGGCCATTGACTCAGCCTATGGGTCTCCTGAAGCCCAACAGGTGATTTTGCATGATTTGCAAGTGGCTCTCTATCGATTCTTAAATCCGCTAGTGGGGGGACAAAATGGTAACGGTTGGCCCTTTGGCACAGCAGTACACCCGTCGGACATTATTACGCTGTTGCGAGTGGTAACCGGTGTGCGATATTTGGGGGCTGTAATGCTATATGAGGTGCGACGACAGAATACTGGCTGGGTGCGGCAGCTGGCCCCCGACAATGTGATCAAACCAGGGCCATTGGGGCTGGTGTGCTCTTGGGCCGATGCCCAGCTGCGGTCGGGGCATACCATCAGTCTCATTGGTTAGGAGAATCCGATGTCACAGGTTAAAACGGGACAACTAATGAGTCTTGAGCTGCTGCCGCTGCAGGTACCTGAAGCGGTTACCGAGTCGGCGACGGTATTCTCTCGGCAGGCGCTAGTCCCCCAGTCTCTACAAACTAAACTGCGCCTACAGCCAGGAGAATTTAGCGAGCTGGTGGTGCGGATCAAAAATCATTCAAATGAACCTCTACAGCTCCAATTTTCGGTTGCCGGAGATATTCCCCCTGACTGGTGGCAGCTGCGGACAGAGGGGTCTATTTTACCGGGACATCATCAAATGGAGGCGGTTGTTTACTTTGCGATCGCAGCCGATTTTTTTGAGCGCCCCTGCTCTCCTGAGCAGCTGCCCCTTAAGCTAGACTATACCGGTCAGCTAACCGTTACCGCCATCGCCCCCCGAGGCGACAGCCAAGAACACATTAGTCCCTTTCAAGTATTAGTCAGACCCTCCAGCCTATATCTTGATTTTCTCCCCGATATTTATCGCAATGTTGATTTTGTCGGTCGATTTCTTAAAATCTTTGAAACCACCTTTGAGCCTGCCGTTGATATTCTCGAACATCAATCGGCCTATTTAGACCCGTTAACGGCTCCCCAGGCCATACTACCGTTTCTGGCCCACTGGGTAGGCTGGTCATTTCAAGGGCCGCTAAGTTTAGCCCAACAGCGAGCGCTCATCCGCTACGCCATGGAGATTTATCGATGGCGCGGCACCCGTCGCGGTCTGCGGTTTTATCTTCACTTAGCCAGCGGTCTGCCCCTGGATGACCATGTAGCCGATGAGTCTCAAAAATCTATTGGCATTCACGAGAACTTTAGTCGAGGCCATGTGTTAGGGCACACTGTCATGGGTCAGTCCACTATCCTCAGCGGCAATATTCCCTACCATTTTAATGTTCGGCTACGCCCAGCTGTTGACTACCCTCTAGACGAGACTCTTCTTCGCAGCATCATCGAACAAGAAAAACCTGCTTTTTGCAGCTATACCCTTTCCATTGAACCCCAATAAAAAAATGGTAGAGACGTTGCACGCAACGTCTCTACCACCTCCCTCACCCCGTACTGCCCTTTTACCCCATTACCTCTTCCCTATGACACCTCCC
>CALBPH010000850.1 GCA_937899365.1 uncultured Leptolyngbya sp. | reverse complement strand
TGGTGGTGACGCTTAGCCTGACGCGCAATGGCACCGTGAACCAGGGCTACATCGCGGGCTTCACCTTCGATGGCATCACTCAAGATCAGGGGAGTATAGCCATGGGCTTGTGCTACCTGGGCCGCCGCTGCTAACGATTGCTGTGGCGTTGCGATCAAGTGATTAGTGGTTGTACTCAGCCGCTCATCGCCGGGGACAATGACGGGGCTAGGGTTCCGCTGTAGGTAATCGCGAATATGGTGAGGAATGGTCATGTGGTAATGGTCTAAAATCTCTAAGGCATCGGCCGCCGTAGCCGTAGCCCCCACTGTCGGGCCAGAAGCAATCGCCTTCAGGCTATCCCCCGCCACATCAGAAATAATCAGCGAGACCACCTGGGCCGGGTAGGCGGTCGCCGCCAGTCGACCGCCCGACGAGCACGACAGCGCCTTGCGCACAACGTTCATCGAGACAATATCTGCCCCCGAAGCCAGCAGCTGTCGGTTAATGTCCGCCAAATTCGCCAGACTAATGCCCTCCGGTGGCAGGGTAAATAGGGCAGAGCCACCGCCAGAAATCAGACAGATCACCAGGTCATCGGCGGTCATCGGCTCAACCCGCTGCAAAATTTGGCGGGCTCCCTCCATGCCATTTTGATCGGGGACCGGATGCCCTGCTTCGATCACCTCGATAGATTGGGTCGGCACGCTGTGACCGTAGCGGGTGATTACCAGACCCTCCACCGGGTCCGTATAGCCCGCTTGAGCCCAGGTGTCTTCAACCGCCCTGGCCATGGCGGCGGCAGATTTACCCATGCCAACCACCAGTACGCGGCCCTTAGGTTTTGTTTTTAGATAGGGCCCTAGGGCCCGCGCCACCTGTTCTTGGGGCATGGCGGCCGCAACCGCCGCATTAAATAATTCTTGAAGCAGATGAGCCGTTTGCATAGTCTGAGTTGGCAGATCGGTGGATGAGGGTATGGCCTGATTTCTAAGTAATCAATATAGGTTGCCTCAGATGACATCGATAGATCGTAGTAAGCAAAATGTTCCAATTTGTTTGTTACAAACCGGTCATAGAGACCTGCCGTGGCAGGTCTCTATGACCGGCGATTTCCCGTTAAGGTTGATAATGGCCATAGGGATCAATTGACTTGGGAGAATCAACGCGGTGTTTGACGTATTAATCATTGGGGCTGGACCTGCCGCACTGATCGTGGCATCGGCCCTAGCCCAGCATGGTCTATCTCTTCAGGGGCTCGCACCCACTGCCCCCGAGACCCCATGGCCCAATACCTATGGCATCTGGTGCGATGAACTCGCAACCCTGGGCCTTAGTGATTTACTGGGTCATCGCTGGCAGCAAACCGTTAGCTACTTTGGTCAGGCGGCTGCCACCGTCCCCGTTCGACACCACCGCGACTACGGTCTATTTGATAAGCAACGGCTACAGCAGCACTTTCTCGATCGGTTAGAGGCCATGCATTGGCACCGGGGTAAGGCCGCCGCAGTTACCCACACCGCCGACTACAGCTGTGTGACCACCGAGGCTGGGGAAGAACTCCAGGCAAAACTAATTATTGATACCACCGGTCATAATGCCGCCCTGGTAACGCGACCCGATGCCAATGCCTATCCCATCGCTTACCAGGTAGCCTATGGCATCGTGGGGAAATTTTCTAAACCACCGGTTGCCCCCGGTCAGTTCTCCGTGATGGACTATCGGGCGGAGCATCTGTCGGCGTCGGCTCTGACAGGTCCCCCCACCTTTCTCTATGCCATGGACCTGGGGGACGATGTGTTTTTTGTGGAAGAGACTTCCCTGGCCCTGGCCCCGGCCATGGCCTACGACACCCTAAAGGAGCGGTTGCAGCAGCGGCTTATGGCCGATGGTATCGAGGTGAGTGAAATTCACCATACGGAGCATTGCCTATTCCCGATGAATCAGCCGCTGCCGGATTTGAATCAGCGGGTATTGGGGTTTGGCGGGGCGGCCAGTATGGTGCATCCGGCGACTGGCTATATGGTGGGGGCGATGCTGCGGCGGGCACCGGAATTGGCAGATGCGATCGCAACCGCCATTAAAACCGGTCGAACACCAGACGCCATTGCCCACACCGGCTGGCACACCTTATGGAGCACCGAGCGCGTGCGCAAGCACCACATCTACCAATTTGGTCTAGAAACCCTAATGCGGTTTAACCACCGCGAACTCTGCCAGTTTTTCGATAGCTTTTTCCAGCTACCCCAGACACAATGGTCAGGCTTTTTAGCCGATACCCTATCGCCCCTTGAGCTAGTCATGGCCATGATCACCATGTTTAGCAAAACCACCAACCCAGTCCGACGTGGGCTGATGGGTGGCGTAGGTACCGACGGACAGCTGTTATTCAAGTCGCTGCTGGGCAAAGCCTGACACAAAGACAGCCAAAGGCTTACCCCACCTACATTTGCCTCGTATCAGCAAAGTTTGCAGTAAGTTCAAGATATCTCTATCTATTGGTGATCCCTTCATAAGGTTTTGATGAAGGATAGCCATAGCTTCACACTTTCTAAGGCAACCTAGGAATATCGAACGTTTGGCAAGCGGGCATTAGTAAATTTTCAGGGCAAGACGTTTACATCGGTGAACTCATACCCAGCTACTTATCCTGCCGCCAACGTCCTTCAGTTTAACGCGGTGCTAATAGCAATCCTTTTATCTCTAGCTGTTCTAATTGCCATGGCACTTTTAACCAAACCCACCAGCAAAAGACTCCCTTGCCTATTGCACTACCTGCCATCTAATCAACCGACCTGTCGCATTCTGGTAGTCGATGATCATCCAGTAAACCGCACGTTAATGACGCGTCTACTGCAACGTAGTGGTTTTAGCGTCAGTCAGGCCGTTGACGGAGCTGATGCCTTTACCCGATGGGAACAATGGCAGCCCCAGCTAATATTTATGGACTTGCTAATGCCCGGCATGGATGGCCGCGAAGCCACCCGCCTGATTCGTACAGCAGAAACCGTCAACCATCAGCCATCGACAAAAATCATTGCCCTGACAGCTCACCCAGAAATTGCCAATGCCCACCAAGCCGAAACCGGGGTATTCGATGACATCACCACCAAACCAATTCGGCCCTATTTCATATTTGAACTAATCGCCAAACATTTAGACCTGCAATACGTCTACAGCAGCCTTAACTCCCTAGATGCCGTTGCAGTTGAATCCTACTAAATCTGTGCATTCATGCCGCCAAACTAACGGCGGCTTCCCACCATCCCTCGAGCTTGCCCAATAAATTTCCGTGTTCCCCAACACAAAACTGCTCAATTTCCGTCCATCCGGTTCCATGGAATGCGAAAATACCCCTTGACAACGCACGTCACAAGGGAGATATGACATGGCTGCATTTCCAATTGACCTGGGCGCTTACCAGCGCATCAGTCTTGACCCGTCCACACCGACGCTGACCGATGAGCAGCGCAAAGCCATCAAAGCAAACATTCAGCTCTGCCGCGATGCCATTGTCTTCTTTACCGCCACGGGTGCTGCACGGGGTGTTGGCGGTCATACCGGCGGCCCCTACGACACCGTCCCCGAGGTCATGCTCCTGGATGCTATTTTCCGAGGTGCCCCCGACAGCTACGTCCCCACCTTCTTTGACGAAGCCGGACACCGTGTCGGTACCCAGTACCTCATGTCTACCCTCAATGGCGACCTGCCCGCTGAGCAGCTGATGAACTACCGGGCAGCAGGCTCTCACCTACCCGGCCACCCCGAGTTAGGGCTTACCCCCGGTGTCAAATTTAGCTCTGGTCGTCTGGGTCACATGTGGCCCTACGTTAATGGCGTTGCCCTAGCTAACC
>CALBPH010000849.1 GCA_937899365.1 uncultured Leptolyngbya sp. | reverse complement strand
ATATCGGGTCGGTTCTAGTGGTCATAACACCTTAAAAAGATAGGATTACTTATAGGCCTACCTAACAATTCCCTTATTTATGTTCAGTTAACAATTCTGTGAAGACTTACTCGTTTTCTTCTAAAGATTGCTGAACTCAGAGTTTTTGGTTTAATTTCCGCGAAATCTCTGAATGAGGGAACTGCGTAGAAATAAGGAGGCAGGTAACGATAGCCAGTAGGGGCATTACAGGCAATGACCTTACTGGCTGTAGCGGTAGTTCATTTGAGTGCAAACGCCTAGGTATTTCAGATTGCATAGCATTAGTGGTAAGCATTAGATAGACGTAACGTCAGTCAGCCAGATGACATCACTTAAATAAATAGAATATTGCTGTTGTTGATCCTTGGGATGAGCCTATCTGCAAGATGCTGGTCTGTTGTATTTTTAACAGGATGCTACATCCCCTAAATCAGCGACAATAAATAGTTAGTAGCTTCATAGGCTAAGAAGCATAAACTAACCCTTGCCAAGTCAATTTCGCACTGCTAAATTTTAAGGATCTTGGATGAGTTTTCTGGCTTTAATGAGCTTATACGTGTATTTGCGTAGATTTAGTCAGTAATACTTAATGCCTTGAGACAGCGGACATGTAGAGATAAAAGTCAGTTTTTTGCGAGAGTAAATTTTGCATTATCTCATTACCTTAAAACAGCAGTAGAAAAGGATTAAGGAATGTCCAATATAGTTGAGAGAACCTGGTGTTATTCAGGTTTTATCCAAGGCTGGAGAGCGGTTGCGATCGCATGTCTCCTATCAACCCAGATCTTGTTTTTATCCGCTCAACCAGCCCAGGCGAAGTCCTCAGAACGCGTTATTGAAAATCCACCGCAGCTAGATCTTCGGCAGGAGTCTATCCCACCCATCCTATTGACCCCCTCCTCAGTTGCGCCAGCAGCAGCCGGTGCTCAGGCCGAAAAAACGTTCGATCTCAACATTGAGTACACCGATGGTCAGCTCTACAACCCAGCCACCCAGCGTTACGATCAGGTGCATTTGCGCAGTTATGTCGGTACCGACACCAGTCCGGAACGGCCCTATGTCGCCCCAACCATTGAACTCAATCCAGGAGATACCGCGCGCATTAGCCTGCACAACAAGCTGCCAGCCGATGCTACATGCACAGATTGGTCAGGTGATGTAAACAGTCCCCATTGTCTTAATGGCACAAATTTACATGCCCACGGTCTATGGATCAGCCCAACTGGCAACAGCGACAATATGCTGCTGTCGATCAATCCCGGTGTCAGTTTTCAATACGAATACAATATTCCGCTCGACCATCCGGCGGGTACCTTTTGGTACCATACCCACCGACATGGCTCGACGTCCGTTCAAGAATCAAGCGGTATGGCCGGTGCTTTGATCGTGCGTGGTGACCGCATGCCCAGGCAAAATAAAGGCACCCTCCAGACCGGAGACATCGACACCTTGCTAAAAAGTGTCGATGCTCAGACTATCCCTGAGCGTATTTTGCTGTTACAGCAAATCCAGTACGCCTGCCTCGATAACAATGGGGTAGTCAAAGTGCAAAAAGGCAGTGATGATAAGGTCGATGCCTGGGTTTGTGACCCAGGTGATAGCGGGATTATAGAATTCACGGACTCAGCTAACAAATCATTTTTTACCCCCCAAACCTGGGCTGAATCTGGGCACCACACCAGCATTAATGGTCAGATCCTACCCACCTTCAAAGCCAAAACTGGTGAGGTCGAACGGTGGCGAATGATCCATGCAGGGGTGCGTAACACGATTAGTTTGGAGTTTCGCAAGCGTAAAGACAATGTCCCTAGTATCAATACAGTGTCTGCCGCTGCTGCCGACAACTACATTGAACAACATTGTACGGGTGACCCCATTCCTTATCATGTCATTGCCGATGATGGCCTGACCCGAGCCGCCGCCTGGGAAACTACATTGACCACCTTGCAACCGGGCTATCGTAGCGATGCGCTGGTGGTTTTCCCTGAAGTAGGCGATTATTGCGTGATCGACACGTCAGCCCCGGCACAAGGAAGCGTTAGTCAGGCGTTAGAGAGTCGACAATTGTTGGGCGTTGTTAAAGCCGATGTGGGAACAACTGTGTCCGGTGATATCCACAGCTATCTGACAGAACAACTCGTGGCTGCTGCTAAACGCACTATGCCAGGAGCGATTCAGTCCAGAGTTGTCAGCGATCTAAAAAATGGTCTAAAACTCTCTGCCTTTGTTCCCCACCCTGATATTCCAGATGGTGAGGTTACGGGCACCCAGGAAATGGTTTTCTTTATCGATACAACGACTACACCAGTCAAGTTTGAAGTAAGTAATGCCATCGGTAAAAAGTTTGATCCCAAACCCTATGATCCTAAACGTGTCGATCGAACCCTGACCCTGGGCGATGTTGATGAGTGGACGTTGCAGTCATATTTTGCTAGCCATCCCTTTCATATTCATGTAAATCCATTTCAAATCGTCAAAATTCTTGACCCGAATGGCAAAGACGTCAGTGGACCAGAGGCGGTGGATGATGCGGATGGTCATGTGGATCCGCAATATCGGAATATGAAAGGCGTCTGGAAAGATACCCTCTGGGTAAAAGGCTCAACGAATAATCAACCCCAGGGAGTTTACACGGTTGTTGTGCGCACCCGTTACGAACGCTATATCGGTGAGTATGTGCAACACTGCCATATCCTTGACCATGAGGATCAAGGCATGATGCAAAATATTAGTGTTGTTCTCCCCAGTGGTGTCGATGGAGCCACCGCTAGCTACCACTGACAGGGTGAGTGAGATTAGGCTAACCGTCCTAGTCACTCGTTTAAGTTGTTAAGGATACAGTCGATCTAGGGACGATCTTATGGGTCGTCCCGCTTTAGTTTTCTCAAGGAGCTTTCCACAGCTGCTATTGCGTCCACTCCTGTTGGAGAGCCTAGGCAGCGGCTGGGTTTATGTTGTTTTCTTACAGTCCAGACGTCATTAGGGTTTCCCTGGTGGGAATTTTGCCATAATTCAAAACGCCCTTTGGACGATATAAAACTACTTCATCAATGGAGCTAAGTAGGTGAGCCCTGAAAACGCAGATCCCATCGAGCATCAGAATGTCCCTCAAGCCCACCGGGGTCTTCATGACTTTCTGTATAGTTCAGCCGATGAACATGGGGCAGAGACGACTGCTGCGCCTGTGAGCCTGGGGAAAACGGCGGATATGCCTGTTGCGGTTCAGGCCTGGTGTAATGAGGCGCAGAATGCAAAAGTTGCTGGGGTTTACGCTGTGCTCAATGGCGCTCATCAAACTCAGTTTGTTAGCTACTCCCGTAATGTTGCGCTTTCTTTACGCAGCCATCTGACCCAAAAGGGAGAAGACACGTGTGCCCTGGTGACGGTGCAGCCGTTCAAGTTTCCAAAACGAGATGCGATGGAAAAGCTCCGGGATGAATGGATTGCCGCATTGCCTGATCCGCCACCTGGGAACGTTGATGGAACTTGGGCTAGGACGATTAAAGAAGCCGCTACCCAAGTTATGTCTGCCACAGAGCGCGAAGCCTATGAAGAGAAAAAGCTAAAACTCCGTCGTGCCATGGCGGATGGCGCGCTGCAAGAGAAGACAATGGCTCAAACGCATCAGCGGCAGGATCTAGCAGCAGCAATGAATGATGACAACTGGAGTGCTGTGATTCGCGAACAAACCGAGCAAACGCAGTCTTAGCATCGCACTATCCAACATTAGAACGCTCAGGCGGCGTTGATTAACTACTTGAGCGCCGCCACTTTTCCAGGCTGGGTCCGATAAATTGTTCAGCGCCTA
>CALBPH010000848.1 GCA_937899365.1 uncultured Leptolyngbya sp. | reverse complement strand
GCTGCCTCCCCAACTGTTTGGACCACCCACTAGGTTAGGTGAGCCCCCCCCCTAAAAATTGCAAATGCCCCCCCTCTTGCTTGAGTAAGTACTCGGGAGACCCCGCAATGTCCGCTTCTCCATTATTGATAACGGATACCCAGTCAACAATTCGATTCACACTGGAACGATGACTAATGAGAACAGTTGTGTGGCCTTTACGATGAACTAATAGTTTTTGCAATAATTCGGCTTCACTTAACGGATCTAAAGCAGATGTTGACTCATCCAAAATTAAGATTGCTGGCTTAAGTATTAAGGCTCGAGAAATAGCCAATCGCTGTAGCAGTCCTCCTGAGAGATTAGAGCCAAACTCGCCTAAAGCCGTTAAGTAGCCATCGGGTAAATCATTAATAAATGCGTCTGCCCCGGTAATTCGACAGGCGTCCACAATTTCCTTATAAGCCGCCTTGGGCGCACATAGTTGAAAGTTCTCTAAGATTGATCGGCTCCAAAAGTGGGTTGTTTGGGAGACTAAAACAATTTGTTGACGCACACATTCAGTGGATAAATCACGCAAATTGTAAGGTCCCACCAGTACCTCACCCGCTTGGTAAGGGTGTAACCCAGCTAAAATTTTAGCAATTGTACTTTTTCCAGACCCAGATGCTCCCACTAATGCCGAGGATTTGCCACCGGGAATTGTCAGGGAAAACGTTTCTAGCAAATTGAACCGACCTGGGTAGTGAAAGTTAACCTGATTAAAGGTAATGTCACCATTTGACGGAATTTCAGCCAGGGGTTTAAGCCAATCGTCAGGGCTCTCATCTTTCATGTCGATGACATCATCAAACCGCTGTACAGATGTTTTAACCTCCATAAATTTGTCTGAGAATTCGACCACAAAGTGGATAAACCCTAGGAAGCTATAACTCATGATGCTAAAGGCTAAGAGCTGGCCAAGGGTTAACTCCTGGTTGAGCACCATAGTGCTACCCAACCCAAAAATCCCAATGCTACCAATCCCTAACACCAAAGATGCTAGCTGACTGGTTACAAACGTCAGTTGTACGGTATCAGCCTTTTTGCTGGCCAAGTTACCAAACCGCCCCTGCATTTCTTTCCACAGCTGAGGCTGGGCTGTCGTTGTCTTAAACGTCATGGCCCCCCTAAAAATCTCTACCAGCAACGCCTGATTTTTGGCTTTAAGTGATAGCAAACGCCGAATTCGAAGCTGAAATACGGGCAGCAGTATTAGCGTTGCCCCCAGCATGATTACGGCTGTTAGTAGAGAGAAAAGCGTTAGGCGATAGCTGTAGAAAAACAGCATGCACCCCAGGGAAACAGCGGCAGTAAAAAACAGCGATGGCAGTTGGACAGCTCCATCGACAATGAGTTCATTAATGCGAGTAATATCTTTTAGATGACTGGCGAATGCACCGCTACGTCTTGTTTCTTAGAAGTTTAGCTGTAGCTTTAACAGCTTCCGACCAAACTCTAGGGTAAGCCCCAGCTCCAATCGTTGGAAGATATTCGCGACCAGGGTTACCTGCACCAAATTTAATAAGCTTTTGAGAATAAAAAAGCCCATAGCTGCCATCGCCACCCTAGGCAATAGTTGAGCATCGTCTCCGCTGAGGACATCGTCAATAATAAATTGAATTAAAAATGGAACGGTTAGGGATAAAAACCCAATAAAAAGTCCGTATACTAGAACTTGAAGTAGAGAGACGCGATAGGGCCAAGCCTGTTGTATGGCACCTGAGAGCCTGCTGGGTTTATTCGTCGATAAGCGATAAAACGCTTCGTCTGGCACGAGCAGCAGCATTGCTCCATCGCCCCAGTTGCGCTTTATTTCTTCTGCGCTGAGATACCGAATGCCAACACTTGGGTCAGCAATCACATACTTATCCCGCTGTTTGCCGTAAAAGACAACCCAACGGTCCCGACCCCAATGAATAATGGCGGGAAGGGGCAGACGGTGTATGCGGCTGAAGATGTCGTCAGTTGCTTGGCCAGAGCGTGCTTGAAATCCTAAGGCTTCAGCCCCCTGCTGAAGACCTAAGAGTGATACGCCTAACTGACCGGTTCCCATAACTTCGCGCACGTAGGACAGGGTAAATTCCTGACCATAGTGCTTGGCAACCATTGCGATACAGGCAATGCCGCAATCTTCTTCTCTGGGCTGGCTAATAAATGAATACTTCATAGGATCACGGCGTATGTGCCCTGCGGCAGACCAAAAAGCTTCTGGGAATTAGATTCAATAATGCAGAAGTGAGAGACAGAGTAAGGTTAAATATGGGCCCAACCTGTGGATAACAGTTAACGAATAACTTTTACTATCCAAAAATAAAACAGCAGGATGAGATTGACTAAAGTTAGGTCGGATGGCTGATACTTATTGGAATATTTATAAACTAGGTGGTTTTACAGACACCGTTACCAGTAACCTATAGCCTATAATGTCCTTAAAAGAGAACCGATCAGGACCCAGGACATTTAAAGCCGGTAGCGATTAGAACAAAACACAAGAATTCACCAGATATAGTCACCATAAACGTTGGTTTGTTGAAAACAGAACCATCATAAATATCTAGAAAAAGTAAGCAGTTTAATTTAAAGGTGCCCCAATGCCTTTTAGATTATGCATATTCCTAATCAGCGTTGCCCTAAAAGCCAGACGTTAGAAACGCTTTATATGTTTCTAGTAAAATACACGTTTTATTAGAGCAGCCTTGGCGTAATACGAGTTAGACATAACCTTTGAAGGAAGGTTACTACACCAATGCCTGAGGATGTATCAACTGCTTGGGTAAGTGAATCGTAATTTCACACTCGTTTTATTTTAAATTTATATAGCGTCAAAGCGTTTAGTGATAGGAACAATCATTTCGCCACTGCTGATTAAGAGGATAAACCGATCGGGTAGACATGCTGTTTGACAGTATCTTGCAGATAAAATCATACCGAGGATCAGCAGTGCCACCATTTCTATAAAAACTAGCGGTATTGTTAATCCTTGGGATACATTTTTTCGGCACGATGCTGACGTATGGTGTTGCTAACAGATTGGTGTATGACTTAAATCAGTAATGGCAAACTAGCAACGGCAAATTTTCTGATTTTGGCTGATTGCCTTGTATAAATTATGTATAAAAAGCTGGCGTTGCTAATCTCCGGTATGAATTTATCTGGTAAACATCGACGTATCGCATATTTCATAGCTCGGTTCATACTCTAAATCAGCAACAGCAAAAAGCTTAAAGCCCCTGTCAGGATAGCGGGCTGACGGGGGCTTGGATATGTGGTTTAGATTAGTGGAAAATCCCTGCTCTCAACCGCTGAGGCTATGGCTAATTAGGCGCATTTAGGAAACGGCCTGCAAACTTCATGACATTTCCTAGGTCGGTGTTGCTAGCGCGATTGCCCTCTAGAAAAGTGCTGAGGAGAGAATTGGTTCCACCGACGCTTCCTGGGGTGGGTGCGCCCATGTTGAACAGGTTCATCACCACTGGTAATAGCTGAGGTAACATTGTTTGCGCGATGGATGCCTGCATGCCGGTTTTTTGCGCAACTGCTTGGACAAGCTGTTGCTGTATCTGTGGGGAGATAATGGATGTCAATACAGACGGATCGTTGATGCGGCCTAGCATGGATGCAAGCTGCCCTGCCCCTAACTGAGATTGTTTTTGTTTTAAAATGGGTTGGAGAGCGCTGCCTAAAACAGTCATCATTGACTGCATTTGGTTGGAATTTACGCCCTGACTTCCTGCTAGTTGTTGGACTGACTTGGTAACCTGCTCTAATTGGCTGATGCTGGCTTGTTGATTGGGGTCGTTGATGGCGCTCAACACTTCAAAAAACATTGAATTAATTCTCCAAAAAAGACTCAATTGCTTTGAAAAACAGACGGTTACTTTACTGCTTGATCACTGAAAGGGTGACCTCACCGCTGTTGTCATCTGGATAGGTATCAACAAAAAAGGCGCAGAGGGTGGCTGGTTCCCTAACATTTAAAATCAGCGTATCGTCATACCCGTTTAGGGTGGTCCAGGTTGAGCTGACGGGAACCCCAGTCTTTTGGTTGATGACAGTGCCACCATGAATCCACAGGAGCACAAAGGGTTCACCAGGGTGAGCGTCGTCACGGTCGTAGTTAAATACCCCGTCTCGAAGACGCAGTGTATAGACGCCTGGGACTAGCTGTTGGGTGCTAGCAACGTCATGTTCAATGTGGCGCAGCTGCTCCTCGGTAAACATGACAGCGTTGTTGCGGCTGTGGACTTTAACAGTCTGTACAGAGCCTTGGGCCGTTGTCTCTGCTGCATCAGCGGTGGCCGCGCGACCAGCGGCGCCCATGACCCCAGCGGCACCGGCGACAGCTATCCTAGCGACTGCGCCTTTGTTAATTGGTTCTGAGGCTGAGGGAGATGCGGCTGCCTCTGTTAGACCCATGGTTGGCTTAACTGGGGCTGACCGGGCCAGCATTAACCAATCGCCAGACTCAGTTTCATAACCGACTTCGGCTAGGTAATCCCGTTGGACCTGGGGAAGAGGCACTGTGCGATCGCAATCCGAATCTAACAGATCGTAGCTCAACGTACTGTTGGGCGGCTGCCGGTTGATATCGACATCAGTCACATCGTGGATGCGGAGCTGATAGTCTTGGCCACCCTCAGCTTTGAGCGCCGACTGCGCCGTTGCCGGTACTTCCCAATAGGCATAGGCTTTTTGGGAAGACTGGGGCGTCAGCACGATGCGGCTTTGATCTACGGTGTCATTGACGGCGCTTACGGCGTTAGTATTGCTGGACCCTATAGCAGCAGCGCCAGTGGCGATTGCAGCAGCCCCCCCTAAGACAGCAGCCCCCGGAATTTTGCCAGCAGCACCCGCCGTCGGCACCCGGACTGATTTGGATTGAGCCACGGGTAGCCAACGACCAGACGCAGTTTGATAGCCTATTTCTGAGATGTAGTCTCGCCCTGGAACCACTGAAAAATGGGTATCTACATCGGCGTCTGTGCAGTCTACCTGAGCGGTGGGTTCAGGTAGCACCGCCTCGGCAGGTCTATCTGTAACATCGTAGAGTCTGGCCACCATGGTCCCGTCACCCTGCTGCTTGGCTTGGGCCAACTGCCCCTGGGGAATTTCCCAATAGGCATAGGCATCCTGGGAATTAAGCGGAGTCAGCACCATACGGCCTGACTCATCGGCGGCTTTACCACTCGCTAGCTTGACAGCGCCAACACCCAGGGCTGCCGCTCCTGCCAGGGCAGCACCTCCAAGGGCGGCGGCCGCAGCGGGACCTTTGGCGGCAGCTGGAGCAGCTGCGGCTGGCAGCTCCTTGGGACATACCGGTACCCGCACCTGATCAGATTTAGTGATGGGTAGCCACTGGTTATCGGCACTCAGATATCCCACCTCTGCGCAGTAGCTGCGATCGTCTACGGCAATAGGGAAATGGAGATCAGGGTTTGACTCTATACAGGGAAATTCAGCGGTAGCCGACGGTAAGGGCGCGTTTTTGCTACGGCCCGTCACATCATAAAGACGCACCATCATGGTTTCTCCCCCCTGGCGCTTGACCTCCGTCAGCCGATCCTGGGGAATTTCCCAATAAGCATAGGCGTTACGGCAATCGCGGGGGGTAATCACCAATCGGGGCTGCGCTGTCGCCACGGCACCAGCTGCCACCGGAGCCGCCGCTGGTGCCGTCGCACCGCCTGCT
This sequence comes from uncultured Leptolyngbya sp., assembly GCA_937899365.1. GTDB lineage: Bacteria > Cyanobacteriota > Cyanobacteriia > Phormidesmidales > Phormidesmidaceae > Leptothoe. The sequence continues at coordinate 5,206 of CALBPH010000848.1, read as the reverse complement.
ACCGCACCACCAGCCGCACCGCCCCCTTTAAGCAACCACCACAGTAGAGCCCCTAGCAGGGGAATTGCCAGTAATGGCAACAGCCAGAAGGGAAATCCCCCTCTGCCCGCTGTTTCTGTAGCACCCGCTGCGGCACCCGCTGCTGGATCTTCTGTTACCTCTGTGGCCCCTGCTGGCGCAGGACTCTCAGCAGGGGCAGTGGCTGTTGCGGGTGAGTCGTCAGCGGCTGTTGCGGGTGCACTCTCACTGCCAGCGGTACCAGCGGCACCGAGGGCATCAGCCGTGCCAGATGCATCAGCGGTAGATGCATCAGCACCAGTGGTGGTGGCAGGCGCTGCAGTTACCGCTTCTGTCCCTAGGACCTCTTGCCCCGGTTCTGTTGTAGCGAACCCTAAAAAGGCCAGGACTGCGGCACCTGCCCCTTCTTTATAAACATAGGCACGGTATTGAGAGTAGGGGTAACGGGCATCGGCCGGTAAGGTTTGGTGCATGGGGATGATGCGTGTATCATTGCGCTCACTTACCTGGGAGACAACGGCATAACCAATCCCATCATTGCCCAGGGCTGTGACCACGCTATCGGTTTCGTCATCGGCAATGGGGTCAGCTGTGGTACCGGTTGCAAACGGCTTATCTTCAAAGACTTTGTAGGTACTTAAGGCCCGTCGTGTATCGCTATAGTCGGGGCGATCAACCAAACGAATGGCCAAATCCTCTCCACCCACCTCAGACCAGTTGGTAATCTCACCTCGAAAAATACGAGCAAACTGATCAAAGGTGAGATCGCCGTCAAAAGAGTTGTCTGGTCCGACAATAATTGCCAGCTTCTCACGCTGTTCAAGGGGGACTTCCACCACACCTTGAGCCTTCTCGTCGTCAGTTAGGGGACGACCCGTCGCCAGCAGATCGATATCACCCTCAATGAGTGCCTCAAAGGCCTGATCTGTACGGCTGGCATCTAGCTCAATATCAACATTGGCATACTGTTCTTCAAACCGATCTTTTAGATCTTCGTTTGTGAAACGCATGCTGGTGGAACCATCCACCGTTAGGGTGGTGCCATCCGGTAGCGAACCGGGAATGGGGAAAGTTTCAGGAGTCTCTCCAGACGACTGGGCTAACGCATGGCGAGAGAAGTTCGCACCGGACACTTGAGAGACTGTAGCCGCCGCAAGGGCAAGGGCAGCAAATTTGATCAAAGACATCTTTCGATACACGATTCTGGTCCAAAATGCGTAGGGTGTGGGCGAGGGGCTTGGCGGCTGTTAATGACTACCTCGTAGTAACAGACAAGGTGAGTTCACCGCTGTGATTACCGGTATTGGTATCAAACAAGAAAGCGCAGAGGGTGGCGGGCTCAATCACATCCATGGTTAGGGAATCGTCATAACCATTTAAAGACGCCCAAGTGGCGACAACTTCGACATTGGTCTTTTTGTTAACCACTTTGCCACCGTAAATCCACAACAAAACCCACGGTTCTGCCTTAGCGCCGGTGCCAGTGGTGTAGGCAACATCGCTTTTGCAAAGCTTGACAACATTGGTGCCAGGAGTTAGCTCAACTGAAACGCTTTTATCCTGAATGGCATTCATTTGCTCAGGGCTGAGCCGATAACAGTTGTGTTGACTATGGACCTTGAGATCTGCAACTACGCCGCTTTCCATGATTTCAGACTCCTGCAATCTGCCAGTGAAAAAACTACAAGCTTAGGTTTAAGGATAGATAAAGTCCTCTAATTACCGGGTTAAGTTTGAACTACCTTGAGTATATTTACTGACTCTGGTGTAATATATGGCGATTTTGGCGTCAAAATAATCCTTCTTAAGGATAAAAACGAAATTGTGTCGCGATATAAGCAAACCAGATCGATGGGATCGTTAGCTATTTAAAAATTAGATCGTGAGTACTAAAGATCGTATGTACTTGCTATGGTAGTCGTAAGCTGGAAAGCTATGACATGATTCCGAAGCGATTAACCCTGACTAATTTTTTGAGCTATCGAGAGGTTACCCTCGATTTTGCGGGGTTGCATGTGGCTTGTATTTGTGGGCCCAACGGGGCAGGCAAGTCATCGCTGTTGGAGGCAATGGCCTGGGTGGTGTGGGGGCATAGTCGAGTCGCCACCGATGATGATGTCATTCACCTTGGGGCAAAAGAGGTCAAGGTGGAGTTTGTCTTTGAACACCAGGGGCAGGTATATCGAATTTTACGTGGGCGCAGACGGAAGCAGGGTTGTTTTCTAGAGTTTCAGATCCAAACGCTGACTGGGTTTCGGACGCTGACTCAGCGGGGGGTGCGGGCGACACAGCAGCTGATTATTCAACACTTAAAAGTGGACTATGAGACATTTGTCCATTCGGCCTATCTACGTCAGGGGCGCGCGGATGAGTTTATGTTAAAGCGTCCCGGTGAACGCAAACAGATTTTGGCCGATCTGATGAAGCTGAGCCAATATGATCGTTTGGTGGAGAAGGCGCGGGAGCGGGCACGGAATTATCAGGCTGAGATTAAAGTGTTGGGGGTGGCGCTGGCCCAGGCAGAGGAGCAGGTGGCGCAGCGCAGTGCGATCGCAACCCACCATCGCACCCTAGAGGAACAAACCCAGCACACCCAGCAGCAGCAGCAAGCCGCACTGCAGCAGCGCGAGCGGCTACAGCAGCAGCAACAGCAACGACAGCAGCAGCAGCGGGCAATCGAGGCGGCGCGTCAACAGCAACAACATTTGCAGCAGAGTCAGCAGCAGCGGGCAACGGAGCTGGAACGACTGCAGCAGCAGTGTCAGTCTCTTCAACGGGAGTTAACCGCGGCCACCGAAATTGAATCTGGCCATGGACAGCTGCAGCAGCTACGGCACTTAGAAGCGGAGTATGGCCAGCGATGGCAGCAATACCAGCAGGCCCAGGCTTTACGGACACAGCTCCAGACCCAGCGGCAGGAACAGCGGGGGGCACTGCAGACCCACATCACCCAAGCACAGCTCAGGCTAACCTCCCTGGATGAGACCATTGCAGAACTGACGCAAATTAATAGCCAGCGGGCAACCGTAGACGCCACCCTGGAGCAGCTTCAGGCGGCGCGCCAGCAGCTTCGCCGATTGGACCAGCGGCAGATTGAGGTTACACCGCTACAGCAGCGGCGTCAGCAGCTCCACACCCGGCTAAAACAAGCGTCAGCCCGATTAGAAGCGCGGTTAGACGCCATCAGTCAAACCCAGGCCACCCTGACCACCCAACGACGACCCGAGTTACGCCAAACCCTGGTCAAAGTAGAGCATCAGCTCGCCTACCTGGAGCAGCGGCGAGCCTATCAGGCCCAGGTGCGCCAAAAGGGTCAGGAACGGCGAGACTTTATGGCCCAGCTCCAAACCGAGCAGCGGCAAAATGAACAGCAGCTGATCCAGCTGGACCAGCGTCTGGCCCTGCTGGGGCAGCCTGATGCCCACTGCCCGCTGTGCGATCAGGTTCTAGCAGATCACGGTCCTGAGGTCATGGTCCAGCTCCAGCGGGAACGAGACACGCTACAACAGCGAATTTGGGTGATTCGAGAACAGTTAACCACGTCTCAGCGAGAGATTCAGGTACTGCGGCGCGAATATCGAGAACTGGAAACAGAGTTGGAACAGTATGGTGCCGTACTTCAAGAGCAGGGAGGACTTCAGGCTCAGCTGGCCTCTTCCACAGAGGCGACTACCCAGTTAGAAGCGCTAGAACAAGAGCGACACCATTTGGAACAATGTTTAGAGTCAGAAGACTATGCTACGGATCTGCATAGGGAGTATCAACAGCTAGAAACCCAGTTGACTCGGTTAAACTATGACGAACGGGACCATGCCCTGGCCCGCAATCAGGTGGAAAAGCTGCGCTGGGCCGAGTTTAAGCATGCTGAACTGGCCCAGGCTGAGCGTCGATTGGCCCGGCTACTGGCAGAACGTCCTGGTGTAGAAACGGAATTAGGAGAGTTGCGATCGCAGCTGCAAACCTTTGACCAACAGCCCTCTGACGAACTGCTGCAGGTGGAGGCCACCCTGGCAGAGCTGGACTACCAGCCCGAGCACCACCAACGGCTGCGGGCCCAGCTCCAGGACCTACAGCCCTGGCAGCTGCGATATCACACCCTGCAACAGGCTCGGGCCACGCTGCCCGAGCTAGAGCAGCGACGGGATGAGTTGACCCTGGCCCAGACCGAGCAACAGCAGCAACACAACAGTCTCAACCAACAAATTGCTGCGGCTGAAGTCGATCTGCCCCCCGATGTTACAGACCAAATACAGCAGATGGAGACCCGGCTGGCTGAGTTGCAACCCCAGCGGGCCCAGCAGCTGCCTCAGCTGGGGCATTTAGACCAGCAGCTGCAACAGTTAGATACCCTTCAGCAGCAGGTAGACCAGCAGCGTCAGCAGCTTCACAGCCAGCAGCATCAGCTCAGGGTTCACCAGGAACTGCAGCAAGCCTTTGGTAAAAACGGCATTCAGGCCCTGATGATTGAAAATCTGCTGCCCCAGCTGGAGGCAGAAACCAACCAGATTCTGGGTCGCCTGAGTGCCCACCAGCTGCACGTGCAGTTTGTTACCCAGCGTTCGGGTCGCAAAAAACTGATCGACACCCTGGATATTTTGATTGCCGATACCCAGGGCACCCGCGCCTATGAAACCTACTCCGGTGGGGAGGCCTTTCGGGTAAACTTTGCCATTCGACTGGCCCTGGCCCGGTTGCTAGCCCAGCGTTCGGGGCTGGCGCTACAGATGTTGATCATTGATGAGGGATTTGGTACCCAGGATCAGGCTGGATGCGACCGGTTGGTGGCGGCGATAACTGCGATCGCACCCGATTTTGCCTGCATTTTAGCCGTAACCCACATGCCCCACTTCCGCGAAGCATTCCAGACTCGCATTGATGTGGTCAAAACAGAGCAAGGATCACGGCTTCGACTATCGGCCTAGGACACGGACTACGGGCAGCACAATATTATGTATCTATTGCTACATAATATTGCATTTCATCACGTCTCCGATACAGACAGCGTGAACGAAATCCGAGGAGTTGTATTTTAATATTTCGACCTCGTTGACCCCGGTTAAGTTACGAGTGACCAAGCCATAGTTCCGAGAAAACAAAAGGTATTGGGCAACTGTGGCAACGAGGTTTTTTTGTGAGTTTTCTGTTTTGTTGTAAGCTTTGTGCCCCATGTGACCCGACTAGCGTCGCT
>CALBPH010000847.1 GCA_937899365.1 uncultured Leptolyngbya sp. | reverse complement strand
ACGTATTCATGTTATACAGGGGCACTAATTTTGCTAGGGGTGCCTGGTACTTGAGCAATCCTAAAACAACGCAGCCGGTTCCCAACCCCCAGAAGACTCCTTGCATAGATGACGATGCCACGGCCATTAACGATGGCACATTACCCGGCAGAAGCACATTAAATATTAGCCCGGTAATGCTGACGGTAATACCAATGACAAATAGATGTCCACCAACCGACATGCCAGCATTGGTGCTGCTTTTGGCAAATACGCTAGACACACCATAGAACAGAGCCGGTAGCAGCCCACCAACCATTAGTCCTAGCAGATTTGATGTCATCCTGACTGACCCTATACGAGACAAATTACCCGCTTAGTATATGGGGTATTTGAGCCAGCGAACGGTATCTAGATCGTCCCCAAGGGCTTGCCAACGCCTAAGGGGCTTCAAATCTAAATGGGGGCAGATTAATCGTTGGACCGTTGGGTAACCCGATAGCTACCATAAACTGCTCTTGCCAGTAGCCAATAACCTGGGCGTACACATAGGTAACGGCTGTTTCTTGGGTCAGGGCAGAACGCGACAACTGTTCCTGCTGATCGCTGACCGTTAGCTCAATCCCCAGGGGCAGGGTCTCCCCCGGTGTTGGCCCCAAAATCAAAAACAAACTCCACTCGGGGATATCGCCTGTCATCAGAGGCCAGACCCAAGCATAGAGACGGCAGGGAAATCCAGCCATATTAATTTCTTTAAATGCACCACGCGCTCGCTGGGGGATAGCAATATCCTGGGATGCTAGCTCCTCTATGATGTCTTCAATTTCTGCTTTTACAGGACGAAATCCCTGGGCTGGGGTCAACGGTGGTAACAATTCCCAAGCCAGCTGCTCAGCGATGGTGTCTAGTTCCCCTTGCAGCCACTTGCCAGCATTGACCACCCCCGTAGCAATCGTCTCCACCATCTCGCCGATGTGGTCAGGGACTGTGGGTTGGAGGATAGTCTCCGAGTCTAAACAATTTAGATATAGCAAAAGCTGCTCTGGAGTCACCGTAAACCGCTCAAGGGGAATATCATACCCCTGGGCAGTTGAGTCAGGCAGCAGCTGCCGTAGCTGATCGTGCCGCAGACCGGTCACCACACGGACTTGATCTACCTCTTCCTGTACATCTACCAAAACATATAGATGAGCTGCCTGCTCCCCCACAGCAGCAGCTGAGATCCTCACCGTATCGTCACTTAGCCCCCCCATGGGTAAGACACAAAGGCGATAGTCTCCCACTGTTAGATTTACCTCTGAGTCTGGCGCTATGTTTTTGGGATATGTGGAGACCAGACCAGCCGCATCAAGCCACTGTTGCGCGCCGGCCACCGCCAATGCTCTCAAAAAAGTTTGCCATTGGCTGTCACCGTCCGGAATATCTTGGCAAATGTCTGTAGCCCACTGTGTAGAGGCGGTAGATAGCATAACTGTATCTGTTGATAGGGGAATAACGTCAAACTGTTGGATACCGAGAGATGGGGTATTCATGGCGTGGAGAAGGGCTATGGCCGGTTAAATTAACTAGAAAAATTTAATTTAAATAACAGAGATAGATAAGCTATTAAATAGCCGGGGCCGACACGGTTTTACACAGGCGACGAGAAAACACGCTGTTGGCCGTACGATTTTTAGGTATTTGTGCCTCAGAAGCAGCTTCCGCCATCACAGAGTCTGTTTCTTCAAGCAAAATATGATCCAACTGCTGGGCGATCTCAGTCAGTCGGTCGGCAGAAATATGTTGTAGTGCATCGGTTTGTACCTGTGCTTTCAGTTGGGTTAGCCAGTAGATACACACCTTTGCTCGAAACTGTTTGAGCTGTAGCAAACGGGTAACTTTTACTTGATTGGTTAACCCCAGCTGTTTGGCTATTACCCCCATGGATAATCCCTGACAGTGAAATAGCGTGAGCGCCTGTTGATAGACCCTATCCTGGGGCGGTTTTCGTTTTTGATAGGTGACACTGTAGGTCTGTATAGTCTGTTCAATTGCCTGATCAAGGCTGGTAATAAAACGAGTGCGATACCGCTGTAGAAAATCATCCTGGGACTGTTCCGCATCGTCTGATACGGGCGATGAGAGGTTGGCAACCCCCGACTCGGTACTGTCTAAGGACTGGGTAAGGGGAGTGCGACGACGGACGGCAATGCGATACTGGCGCAGCTGATCCGCCAGGTCATGGAGCCTGGCAAACACCAGGTTGGGTACCTCGTTGGGGACAATTTGTTGAAGTTGCTCATCGGTGGGGTCAATACAGCGACGGGCCCGCCCCTGGCGCTGTTTTAGCCGATCGCTCCGATAGACCCGGTGGTAGGCACTAAGTAGCTGGCTGGCGGCGGCTAACTCACTTTGGCTAAGGTGGGGAAGTGCCTTGGGCAGCTGAGGGATACGGGTATCGTTAAGAATGGCCCAGGGACTAATGCGATACAGCCCTTGTTCCATAAAAAAACGATTGAGGCTGGGGTGACTCTTGGTTAGTCGACTGGCCCAGGTACCTAAGGCCGATTGACTAGGATCGTACTTAGCCAAAATTTGCATCGTCAGGGATGGATAGGTAGAAGCAATCTGTCCGTCATCATCCAGGGTTAGGGGCCACAGGTCTGCTGCGGTAAAGCTGTAGGTTTCACCAAACTGCCGTGCTAGCTGACTACAGACAGCTTCAATCTGATGGGAAAGCCAGCAGCGTAAACAGAGTTGGGCTATAGGCGCATCCTCTCCATTAGTTTGGCTTAAGGTCCATAGGGTTTGCTGACAGTCTCGCTCAGATCGGGTTTCAGCCTCTAATCCCTGGCCAAACTGAGGTTGAAACCACCGTTGGGCGTCAGGAAAGTCTTGCCGCTGCAGTCGCCCTGCTGCGGTTAGCGCCATCATTTGCCAATAGCGAGAGATATCAACCATGGTGGGTGCAACTATGTACCTGAAATTAGTCTAGACCGGTCCCTGCGACGGTCAGATAAAGTTGAGAATTTGTTGAAAAGCTACCAGCATAGTTACCGGGTATGGTCGTTGGAGCCATCATACGGTAGAGCATAAGGGCAGCTAATAGGGTTAGGGCATGGAGTAGTATACTCATGGAACTAGGGGGCCTCCATAGTCTGTAGCAACAATCCGTAGCAACCTATTGCCCCACGGACAGGACTTATTCAGAGGAACAGGAACGGTCTGTTCTTTAGTTGCCCATAACCCTCTGAGCCACGCTGACGGGAACATCGCAGAAGTAATTTCGCTGAAATTGTTCTTCCTGTAGGCTAGCTAAAAATGTACGGAGACTTGCTTGTTGTTGTTCCGTTGACGCTGTCAGGGTAGCGTCGTAGATAAGCGCAATGGGGCTGCTCGCTGCACTATTTTCATCGCGATTATTATCTCGAAAACCCAAGGTGCCTAATGCGGCTAAGCCAATCCGCAACGACGCGTCTCCCAGGTCTAGCTTTGTCATTAGCTCTGCCGCCGTTACCTCCGTCTCCGTCCGCGCCAGATATTTGGCAATTCCTACCAACTGCTTCCACACATCCACCGGAGCCGACGACACAGGATTGTCATAGGCCAACACCAGGGGCGTTTGTTGCTGAGTCGCCTGGTGAAACCAGGGGCGCAATTCTTGCCAGGTTGTGGGACATTGGGTAACCACCAAGGCATCGGGTAGCTCTTTAGCAGGCTGGGCACGACGATCAATCACCTGCTGCTCCGGTATAGCGACCGTTGATGTAACATCAGACGTTGCTCGCACATCGATCAACCGCACCTCATAGCCTCCATACTGGGGCTTTTTCTGTCGAGAATACGTGTTGAAGTCCAGCTCTACCACCACGTCACAGCGACCCACGGGCAAGTCGTCTTTGTAGTGTCCCCACCAGAGCCCTGGAAATCCGGCTGGGGCAGTATCGTCCTTAAGCAGAAAATGGGTTTTAATAAATCGCAGTTTGCGTTTTGATACTGGGTCTTTGATTTTCTGGTGCCAGCTATTGTCAAACCAAGCATTACGGATCAGCAGACGCGGCACTGGGTTCCCCATGCCATAGGGCTCCAATAAATTTAACTGCTGAAACAGGTGCTTACCTAGCTCACAAACACTCATCTCTAGATCCACCCTGAGCATTGGACCAGAAGCGACGCCCACCTGCCGCAGCTGCCGGTTCAAAGCATCGGCAAACAGACTAATATTCTCCACCGGCAGCGTCATCCCAGCCGCAAAGGGATGACCGCCAAAGCTCGTGAGGAAATGGGACTGGTTGGTGACTAGCTGATAAAGGTCGATTTGATTTACCGAGCGGGCCGATCCTCGGGCCACGTCACCATCGATGGTGAGCAAAATCGTGGGCTTGCCATATTCCTGGGCCACCTGCCCGGCCACAATGCCCAATACCCCGGTGGGCCATTGGGCATCGGCCAGCACAATCACCTGAACCGTCGCCATATCCAATTCGATGAGGCGCTGGGTCACCTGGGTGTGGACATCTTTTTGTAACGCCTTGCGACGGGTGTTGGCCCATTCGGTTTGTTGAGCCAGGGTCTGGCAATGGTCTGGATCTTCACTCGTCAGTAAGTCAACGCAAAACTGCGCATCGCCATGGATCCGACTGACGGCATTGATCCGGGGACCAATGCCAAAGGAAATATCCGTGGGGCGATCCCCCGTACGACGACACAGTTTTAGGAGTTCGGCAACACCGGGACGGATGGGGGTGTCGGTTTTTAGATGGGTCTGGAGCTGACGAATGCCGATTTGGGCCAGGTAGCGGCAGTCACCGCTTAGCTGCACCAGATCGGCAATTAGGCCAATGGCGACCAAATCGGTCAGTTCTATCAGCGGGCGTTGGGGGGGCAGCCGTTCGTAGAGGGCTTCGATCAGCTTAAAGGCAACGGCGACACCGGACAGATGGGCCAAGGGATGAGGCGATTCAAAGTAGCGTGGGTTGATGATGGCGACCACGGGCGGACGTTCGTCGGGCAGGGTGTGGTGATCGGTGATGATCACCTCCATGCCCAGTTGCCCAGCATGGTCGATTTCTGTGAGGTTGGTACTGCCGTTATCGCAGGTAATCACCAGGGTCGTCCCGTCGGTGGCCAGGGTTTCTAAGCCATGGATAGAGAGACCGTGGGAGTCCGTCAGTCGGTTAGGAATAAAGTAGTTGAGCTTGCCAGCCGGGAAAAACTGACGCAGACCATCCCACAGCACGGCGGTAGAGGTAATGCCATCGGCGTCAAAGTCGCCCCAAATGGTAACGATTTCTTCATTTTCTAAGGCTTGGAGAATGCGTCCTACCGCTTGGGTCATTTCTGCCCCAAAGGCAGTCGGGGGGAGCGGCTCGTAGGCATCAGGATTGACAAATGACATAAGCTGCTCAGGGGTGCAAATACCACGCCGCCATAGCAGCTCAGCGGCGCGCTTCGGCGGGTTGGGGAAATTTCCAATCGTTTGGACGGTATCGACCCAATCGGCGGATATTGGTTCACTATGGGGAAGCTGCCACTGGGGGGTTGGGGTGGTCAAGGTAGCAATTAGGTATCAGGTAGATATCAGGATTAAGTTTGCTTGCTAAAAGAAGATTGGGCCTGGTTAAAATGGGCAGAACTTTGCCGGGTCACAACTGTACCGTTCTCGGCACAGTATTAAACTGGTTGCAGATGAATTATCGTCGCTGCTGATTTGGAGAATAAATCGATCTGTCGTAGTCGCTCATTGCCAGCACTTTACAGATTGAACCCAATCAAACGGCAGTGCGTCTATTGACAATGCTGTGGTGATAGTCAGGAGTATCTTGTGAAGCTTGGTGAATGGATTGGCCTGATCAGCATCTTAGCGACTTTCTATATTCTTTGGCATATTCGGGCAATTTTGCTGCTGGTGTTTATGGCGATGGTGGTTGCGATCGCACTCAACAGCCTTGTCCGTCGGCTACAAAAAACCGGCCTCCCTCGACGATTTGCCATCCCCACCGTCCTAACCATTAGCTCCCTAGTCATCACCCTCTTTTTTCTGGGTGTGGTTCCCCCCTTCGTCGAGCAGTTTAGTTTGCTGATCGAATTAATTATCAACGCCATTCGCGATTTGCCCGATACCGTAGCCCAGCTCGAAACATACCTACCAGGGCAGCTGCGCTTTCCCGAACTCGACGAGTTTCTCAACTGGGCCACCTCGCCCGACTCGGCAGTGCTCGATGTTTTTAATAACTTCTTTTCGGTTTTTAACTCCTCACTACGGGTACTGCTCCAGGCATTGCTGGTGCTAATTCTGTCCCTCATGTTTTTAGGGAATCCCAGCGTCTACCGCAACAGTATGCTGCGACTGCTGCCATCCTTTTATCGACGGCGGGCAGACGGTATTTTGCAAGATTGCGAAATCTCCCTATGCAACTGGATGGGGGGCATTGTTCTCAACTCAGTGTTTATTTTCTCCCTCAGCTTTATTGGACTATGGATATTAGGGGTCAATCTTGTCCTGGCCCACGCGTTAATAGCCGGTGTTCTCAACTTTATTCCCAACGTCGGCCCCAGTCTCAGCGTCATTTTTCCAGCCACGGTGGCCTTACTCTCCCCCACACCATTGACCATCATTCCAGTGATTGTGTGGTACGTGATCATCCAACAGATTGAAAGCTACTGGCTGACACCAACGGTCATGGCCCGTCAAATCTCTCTCCCCCCGGCCTTTACCCTCATCGCCCAAATCTGTATTGCTACCAAATTTGGATTTCTAGGGATGGTGCTGGCACTGCCGCTGGCAGATGATGCCAAGATTTGGCTACAGGAGTTTTTAGTCAAAGACATTCTCGACCAGTGGAAGATTTCTAGCTTTACTGGCTGGCAAACGGCCTTAGATGGGGTGCCCAATGATACTGATCCCCTGCTCGAAAAAACTGAATCACCCCCCATTCTCGAATCGAGTACCAGCGAGCCTAGCGGCCCAATTGACGGGCCTATCAGCGGCTAAGAGCTGGCACTTTCTTCTTTTCGATCTCGTCTGGGCATCCTGAGCCCAGTTCCCTTCTCATCGTCACTATGTCCTTTGCTGCCAGCGTTCGTCATCTGCAAACCTTAGTGATGTCGTTTCATCCCATCATTGTGGTAGAAACCGTTGAAGAAGAACGGGTGCAACAGCTGATCAACAAAGCCACCCTCGACCTACAGCTGCCGGTTTACGAATGGAGCATCGCCCAAGGTCTAGTGCGCATGGAGGGAAACCGATACAACCGCTGGCAAAACGAATATGCGCCACCGGGGGCCAGCCGCCCTGCCGTCGACACCAATACGGCGGAGCCCGTGGATGCCCTGCGCCACATGCAGGCCATCAGCCACCGAGCTGTGTACTGGCTAAAAGACTTTGCCACCCACTTTGACGACGTGGTGGTCACCCGCCTCTTTCGTGAGGTGTCCCAACAGTTTGCCCACAACCAGTCCACCCTACTAATTTCTGGCGAACAGGTCTCCCTATCCCGGGAAATTGCCCACGAGACCGTCTTTTTTGACATGCCCTTACCAGACCGCGATGAGCTGCATAAGGCGGTGGTGGAAGCGGTACAGGCCCTAAAAGGGCGGATAAAGGTCAAGCTCAGTCCCGAGGAAATGCGCACCCTGATCAGCACCACCCAGGGCATGACCCTCAACCAAACTAAAAAGGTCATTGCCTACGCCGCCCTCGAAGACGGTCAGCTCAACGCCACCGATATTGGTCGGGTGCTGGAGCGCAAAATGCAGATTATCCGAGAAACTGGGCTGCTGGACTATATTCCGGTTGAGAAAAACACGGCTGAGCTGGGGGGCTTTAATGGCCTCAAACAGTGGTTGGGTCGGGCTCGCATGGGCTTTAGCCCCCAGGCCCAAGCCCTCAACCTGACACCACCCAAAGGAATTTTAATCGTGGGCATCCAGGGCTGTGGAAAATCCCTGGCCGCCAAGACCATTGCCCGTGAATGGCGCATGCCGCTGCTCAAGCTAGATGCCGGTCGGCTTTATGACAAGTATGTCGGTGGGTCAGAAAAGAACTTTCGCCAGGCCGTTTCCCTGGCGGAAAAAATGGCCCCAGCAGTGTTGTGGATCGACGAAATTGAGAAAACCATGGGGGGTGCCCAGGGCATGGATACGGATGGAGGATTAAGCCGCCGGCTGTTTGGCTCATTTTTGACCTGGCTACAGGAAAAGTCCCAGGAAGTATTTGTGGTGGCCACCGCCAAGGATATTTCCCAGCTTCCCCCCGAACTGCTGCGGAAGGGACGCTTTGATGAGATCTTCTTTGTTGATTTACCCGACGCCCAGGACCGCGCCACCATTCTCGCCATTCACCTCAACCGTCACCACCAAACTCCAGCTAGTTTTGACATGGCCAGCTTGGTTGCAGCCACAGAGGGCTTTAGCGGCGCAGAAATTCAGCAGATTATTGTATCTGCCCTATATCAATCGCTCCACGAACAGTGCTCGATAGATACGGAACTACTGGTGCGCACCGTTAAGGCCACAGTGCCCCTATCAATTTCTCGGCGAGAAGATATTCAACGGCTTCGCTGTATGGCAACAGATCGATTTGTGCAGGCCAAGTAAATCGCTGCTGATTTAGGATACGAACCGATCGTTAAGATATGGGCTGAAATTTAACCAATAAACCCACATCAAGGAGCGGCAATGTTAAGGGAACTGCACAATAATTAAAGTTCCAATTAAAAATACTCCGTAGGGGCAGTTTATTCAGTGAATAACATTGTTGCCATATGTTACACAGGACCTAAGGGCTAAGGGCTACAACCCTATGTTTTTCGATCATCCATACTGATGTTAGTAAGTACATTTTACGGTTTCTAACAGATATCCTTTATTGTCGGGAATTCTCTGAACAATGGCTGTAACTTTAGGAGGAAAGTACATCCATTAGACACACTATATTCCCATTGGAGCAATCGTCATGACACCTACTCAAATTCAAGGACTCTGGATCTGCCTCAGCTTTTCCTGTGCAATGATTTTGCTGACTCCGGTCCTCGTCTGGGTATTGCCCAATCGTCAACAGACTGTTTAAGTCCCACGGGTTAGACCATTTTAAGCACTGCCATATCTTAATTACAGCCTCAATTACAGCGGGGTGTGCCCAGACCTGAACCAACAGGATATGGGCACACCCTGTTTCAATTTCAGCTCAGGCATGTTTTTTGCCCCCTCAGACCCGGTACCATAGCCATAGCTTAGTTGCACTCACTCCCTTGGGGCGTCTGTTGTTAACTAATGCGATCGCAAGTCTAACCCTACCCTGATTCTTTCCATGGCTTTTCGTGCAACCCTCGTCGCATTTCTAATCATGTGTTTTGGGCTGATAGCCGCTCCAGCCCATGCGATGACCCCGCTGGGGGTATCCAACCTTGACTATGAAACATGCCCCGCCGAATATGCCGAAGGCATTGTTAGCGCAGGCAGCCTTGATCGGGCCACCTGCTACCTGGTGACAGGTACCTTAACCAATAATTCTGGCAAGCCCATTCTCAACGCCGACATCTTTGGCCGCATCTTTGATAAAAACAATAATCCGGTCATGCAAAATCGAGGTCGGCTAGGGGGTGTAGAGTACGTCCCCCCCGGCGAAAGTTCTTTTGAAATTCGAGTATCCGTCGCCTCCAACCAGCCCCCCCCGCTGAAGTTAAAGAACTTTAAGGCATCGGGCTTTGTTGGTAAGGTTCGTCGCCAGGGCCAGATCGACTAAAACACCTATCCCACGCAAAAGGAGCTGATTGACGCATCAATCAGCTCCTTTTTAATAGACCGGGTATTTCTTGCAGCGCTTACCAACAGGTTGGCGGTAAAAACACCAACCTAAAATGCCGAATACGCCATGTAGCTGCTTCCAAGCGTTGACGCAGCACTGTAAAGCGCAGACTGTACAAACTGTAGAAGAACAAACGCTAGAATTGCTGAAAAATCAATTCCCCCTAGCGGCGGAATGATTGAGCGGAAAAGATTCAGGTAGGGATCCGTAATTTGACTCAGGGCAGATAGAGCAGGGTTGCTCCAATCAATATTTGGAAACCAGCTAAGCAATACACGGATCACCAGTAAAACCAGATAAATGCTGACAAACTTGGCGAGTGCCTCAAAAACTATTGCAACCATAGGTATGTAACCTGGTGATGAACTAGAGTGTACCTTCGGATTCTCGATTTATAGTGTAACCGATGAATTCCAAACCTTGAAGGCCGTTTACCCCCTAATCATTCTAAACTTAAAGCCTTGATCAGAATTCAGCCGTCCCAGCTAACCCATCGAGCCATTGGCAATAGCCCGCTCAAAATTGGCTAGCCAATAATCAGACTATCCACAGCGTTTCAAACCTGAGCCACCCGACTAAGAGTCTATGGTTGATGTCTCATAATCAGTGACGTGACCGTTACTGCTACCAAGCTGCTGACGCACTTCTTCAATGGCCGCGTTGAGTTCAGAAATTTTATCCTCTAGACCACGGCGGGCCACTTCCATCCGTTCATCACTGCTCATATCGGCCAGGTTCTGGCGAATGTCCTCCGATAGCTGGCTAAAGCTGGTGGCCTCATCAGTGTTCGCTCGATTGATCCGACTAGCCGCTAAAACCCCAGCTACGCCGCCGACCACACCCCCCAACAGGGCTCCTAGAAAAAATCCACTGGTGAAGTTGCTTGACTGACTCATAACCTACGGTAGTTAGTTAGTACCAAATGTTCGATCCCCAGCATCTCCTAGGCCTGGCACGATAAAGCCGTTTTCATCCAGCCCCTCGTCGATAATGCCCGCATAAATCACGAGCTGCGGATAGGCTTCGGCAAGTTTTTGCAGCGCTGGAGGAGCTGTGACCACCGAGACAATCCTAACGAGAGGCGGGTCCACGCCACGCTTCGTCAAGTCTGCCGTAGTGGCCATCAATGTACCGCCCGT
>CALBPH010000846.1 GCA_937899365.1 uncultured Leptolyngbya sp. | reverse complement strand
AGTCAGTAGCGACCATAGGTCGGTGGTTTGGTGAGATTATTCAGTATTTTGAAAATAGAACCACCAGTGGTGTTGTCGAAGGCATTAATAATCGTCTGAAGCTGATTAAACGGTCTGGCTATGGATTCAGAAATTTTGAACGCTTTCGACTTAGATGCCTCATATGCTGGCATCTTTAATTCCCAAAAAGCATAATCAATCCCGAAGAGCCTTACTTTTTAAGTCAGGTTCAACTTTCCTATCGCAACAACACCATGGCGGCCGGTTCAAATTAACCGGCCGCCATGGTGTTAGTGGTCAGTTAGTTTGAAAGTATACTTATATACTTAAGTAGGGGTGTATACACTGAAGTCAGCGGCTTTACATGCCTTACTTTTATGCAATCATATGGTTAGCTAGGTGAGCTTTTAGACCTCTTGAGTCGTCGATAATTAAGCGCTAGTGCGGACATCGAAACCTAGCGTTATGTATCACAAAAGACAGCAATCCCTATAGATGAATAATAGTCTGAAATCGGTAATCATAAGAGTTAATAAATAAATGCTAAGATTACCTAAACGCCTTCCCGGCTTCTAACGAACATGTCTTTCAAGTAGCTCATTTACTCAACGCTTTCTGGAGGTTTTGGCGATTTGTAGCCTGTATTATTTCTTTGCCAAAAGTTATAAATATGGTTTCAATGTGGCTGTTGATTACCCTTAAACTGCAAATGTGTTGCTAATAGTTGTGTACGCAGAGGTTTTTGTCAGGCAGAGGTTTTTGTCATATTGCTAGTCTATTGACTGAGTAATTGCATTAATTTTTCAACGCTGTCGCTATTCATATTTACTGTCTAAGGTTTTGCTTGGGATCTTTGCTGGATCAGAGTGTTTATCTGATATATTAAGTTTTATTCCTCTTTAACTAGCTAAGTTCCTGAGTCACACTTCTGAATAGTTGAATTAATCCAGTCCCAGAGGTTTTTCCGTAGTTCTAGAAGGCTTGCTTACATAAAATCGTATGACATGACGGCAACGGTTTCGATGGTTTTCATGGGTTAACAGAAAGCCATTGGAATGTTGTGGTACGTGCCTTTCGAGTATCCGTTAAAGACACCTGAGGTTAATGCTGAGGGCATCGTTCGTCTGTTGAGGGCGATGTCTGGAGTTGTTCCTGTGTTTTGCTTATGGAGCGTACAGATACCGTTTTTGATTTTTTTTAGGAGAATGCATCTATGTCTCAACAAAATAGTACCCAACAAAAGCAGCGTCCTACCCCTGTTTTAATGATTCCCATTAGACGATGTGGTAGTCACGCTCTGCGCTTACGGTTAAATGCTAGCCCAGATTTTTATTCTCCATATCCCATGCACATAGTGGATTTCATGCCACTGGTGCCATCCTACGGAGATCTCTCGGTTGATTGGAATTATTTTCAAATGACTATTGATCTTGTCGGGTTGCAAAACTCGACCATGGTGAAGTGGGATGAGGTTGCCCTTGATCCTGTTAGTATTTTTGAGGCCATCAAAGATAAACCACGTCATGTTCACATGATCGCCTGGGAAATGTTGTTTCAGGCAGGAGCACAGAACGACGCCAAGGTTGTGATGGATAAGTCTCTAGACAACATCCACTATGCGTCGGATTTGGTTTCTCTGTTTGACGACATGTTGTTTTTGAATGTTGTGAGAGACCCTAGGGCTCAGATTTGCTGCATCAATCGTGCCATTATTCACGACTTCGACACGCTGCTAAATAGTCTTACCTGGGTCAAGGCTCACGATGCAGCTAGTGCGTTGGCTAAGAAGTTTCCTGAGCGAGTTCTTACCATTCGCTACGAAGACTTTTTGATGAGTCAAGAAGCCGTTTTAGCTAAAATCTGTGAGTTCTTTGGTATTGAGTTTTTGCCTTCAATGCTAGATATTTCTACATCCCAGGAGGCTCAGAGTATTGCAGGTCGTTCGGCTTTGTGGGAGACCAACTGTTTCGCGCCAGTTGCTGCCAATATCGACAAGTTTAAGAAGGCGTTGAGTACTGAGGAGATTGAGATAATCGATACAGTTACTAAAGACTATATGGATATGTATGGCTATGAGCGCATGACGTCAGCCAATGCACCCGTTACTGATGACATCATTGAATCTGTACGAGAACGTAGTGAGCTAAACAAGCGTAAGGCATGGATTGACTTAAAGACGGTTGATCCTCAGGATTATCAACTAAGGCAATTCCGCTCTGACTATCTTGGTATGCTTAAGCAGCGCTTGGCAAATACCCCAAGCCAACAACCAAGTGTTTCCCAAGAGAACAAACTGCAAACAATTGCTTAATTGCTAAAGAGAGGTAATCGTTATGGTCCAAACTCAAGTCAGGCAGGAAGCTCTAGATATTGACGCTCTGCAGGAAAAGTATGCGGAAAAATCTCCGATGCAAATTCTCGAATTTGCCCTAGGGCAGTTTGAAAATATTGCAATTTCATTTAGTGGTGCAGAGGATGTCGTCCTGATTGATATGGCGGCCCAAATTCGTGATGATCTCAAGGGCTTTACGATTGATACTGGTCGTCTTCACAAGGAGACCTACAAGTTTTTAGACAAAGTTCGAGATAAGTACGATCTTGAGCTGGAGGTTCTTTTTCCCGATACCCAGAAGGTTGAAGCCTTGGTTCGTGAAAAAGGAATGTTTAGTTTTTACAAGGATGGTCACAAGGAATGTTGTGCCATTCGTAAGGTAGATTCCCTCCGCCGCAAGTTGGCTAACGTCGATGCGTGGATTACTGGTCAGCGCAAGGATCAAAGTCCAGATACTCGCGCCAGTATTCCCGTCATTCAGTTAGATACGGCTTTCTCAACCGAAGAGAACTCACTCGTTAAATTCAATCCGTTGGCTAACTGGAGTTCTGCCCAGGTTTGGAAGTATATTCGTTTTAACAAGGTTCCCTATAATCAACTGCACCAGAAGGGATTTGTCAGCATTGGCTGTGAGCCCTGTACAATCGCTGTTCTGCCAGGCCAACATGAGCGTGAAGGTCGCTGGTGGTGGGAAAACAGTGCTGATAAGGAGTGTGGATTTCACTCAATTAATTCAGAGGACTCTGACTAGTCATTCTGGAGTCAGAAAATCTTTTCCACATCTAGACTTTTCCATATTTGGAACTGTCATTTCTTCTGGGGATAGGGTTCAAATTTTGGCTGTACGTTAATACATCATTATCAGGAAGCATATACAGATGAACATCACAATGGTCAAAAAAGTCAAGGCAAACGGGCGTCCCTGCCGGAAGTCTGCCAGTGTGCTTTCAGAGTTGGAAACCCTGGGACTGTTGCGGTCAATTGGCCGAGTTGTTGATGCTGATGAGCGTAATCCCAGAAGTGAGGGATTTAAGCTTGCTCTTCAGCACAGTGTAGATGCAGCCCCATTTTTTATTGTTGATCGTGAAGATGGTACGCAGTCTATCTACACTGCCTACAGCCGTTTCTTGAAAGATGTGTTTAACCACGAGGTTTCAGAGACTAAACAGGCTCTCGAAATCTTGAGCCAAAATCCTGACCTGGATTTTCTGTAAACAGTCGGCCAGGGACTTGAGCTATTTGCTTAGTTTCTGTTGTTTGAAATTGTCATATATACGCAAAGACGCAGTGGAGGTGCATTATGTCTATTGGTTTAATCGAACCCCATGGTAAACAGTTAGTTAACCGTTCTTTAGAGAACAATCAGCGCCAAGATGCGTTTGAGCAGGCCCATGCTTTACCTCGAATCACACTTTCTACCCGCAACATTGCTGACCTGCAGTGTATTGCCACGGGTATTTACAGCCCCCTAGAGGGATTTGTAAATGAGGCTGAGTACACCTCAATTGTCAACACCATGCGTCTTAGCAGTGGGTTGGCTTGGTCTATTCCGGTAACGCTACAAATTCCTGAGGCGGAAGCTGAAAAGTGTCGTCTGGACAGCAAGATTGCGCTGGCTCATCCCAATGGGGACATCCTGGCGGTGATGACTATCGAGAGCAAGTTTACCCCTGACCAGGACCATGAAGCTCAGCAGGTATATCTCACCACTGAGGATGCTCACCCCGGTGTAAAAGCCATGAAGGCTGAGGGCCCTGTTTATTTGGGTGGCCCCTTTTCATTGGTTAACGATATTCCTTACGATACGTTTATGCAGTATCGTCTGAGCCCTCTGCAAACACGGCTTGCGTTTGCAGAGCGTGAGTGGAAGACCGTTGTGGCTTTCCAAACCCGTAACCCAATCCACCGGGCCCATGAGTACATTACAAAAACAGCCCTTGAGACTGTGGATGGACTCTTTATTAACCCTTTGGTGGGCATGACTAAGTCCGACGATATCCCAGCTGATGTTCGGGTTAAGTGCTATGAGACGATCATGAGCCACTACTACCCTGCCGATCGCACTATGCTAGGAGTCATCCCGGCTGCTATGCGGTATGCGGGTCCCCGTGAGGCAATTATGCATGCGATCGCACGTCAAAATTACGGCTGTACCCACTTTATTGTGGGCCGTGACCATGCTGGCGTTGGTGACTATTACGGCACCTATGACGCTCAGAAGCTGTTTGAAGAGTTTAGTTCAGATGAATTAAAGATTCAGCCGGTCAAATTTGAGCATGCCTTCTACTGCAAGCTGACCAAGGGTATGGCTACCGCCAAAACTAGCCCCAGTGCCAAGGAAGACCGGATCCATCTTTCGGGGACTAAGGTCCGTGCCATGCTCAGAGAAGGGAAAAAGCCCCCCGCTGAGTTTACCCGGCCAGAGATTGCTGAAATCTTGATTGACTCGATGCAGGCACCTGCGCTGAGTGCGGTCTAAGCAGCTGGCTTAGGTTCATAGTCAGATAGTTAAAGCCCCCCAGGAGTAAGCGTTTTGCTACTCCTGGGGGGCTTTTTTCGTTAAAACGCTTCACAGTAGGTGGCCTTAACTTTAAAGCTTGTTGCAATTATTAAGAAGTCTGTGCTGAGACCGGGACATTGGCTGCGGATTAAGTCTAAAGCTCTGTAGCCATGGGCGGATGCATTCGTCCATGGTGAGTCAGGTTAGTGATTTGCAAACCTGACAGACGCTATAAGTCTACTCTAAGAGTAACTGTGACATGCAGAAATCAAAGGCTTGGCTGTCCTGGATTTTACCTGGGCTCATACTGGCATTAGGAATAGGTCTGAGTTTATGGCTTCAAGTCCATAGCCGAGATGGGGTGTTTTTTAGCAGCGATGCTGGGTTAAAAGCTCTGCTAGCGCAGCAGTTTAGTACCGGACAGTTTCAAACATCCCTCGATATTCCCCAGCCGGCATGGGTACAGACCCTCTGGCGACAGGGGTTGTATCCCTTTGCCCCCCCCTATGCCTATGAGCAGCAGGGCAATTACTTTATCCGGTTCCTATTTACCTTTCCAGCGATTACGGCCCCGTTTTATGCGCTGATGGGCTACCACGGGCTGTATGTAGTGCCGCTGGTGTCCCTGTGGGTTACCTGGTGGCGGTTGTGTGTTGTGTGTCGAATCTGGCGCGTAGATTCGCCTTTTATTGCCCTGAGTCTGGGGCTGGTGATTTTCGCTTCACCCCTGACGCTCTATGGCGCCATATATTGGGAGCATACGTTGGCGGTGGCCCTGGCTTTCTGGGGTTTGTCAGGGTTGCTGTATCACGCCCTGCCAGACGATTCAAACCAGCGCATTAGCCTGAATGAGGGGCTGGTCAATGGCATGTGTATCGGGCTGTCGGTGTGGTTTCGGCCTGAGTTTTTATGTTTGGTAGCGATTCTAGCGGCTATCACGGTGGCGAGTCGGGTGCCTCAGCTGCCAAAGCCATTGCGTATTGTGATTCCGCGGGGGTTAACCCTGGGGCTGGTGGTGGCCTTTAATGGGGCGATGGTGATGACCGTGCTGGGCTTTTTTGGGGCGAACTTAGTCACCTATGGTCACCCATTGGGTATTTATGCGGCCCATGACCCCTTATCCGTTGGCCAGCAGATGGCTCAAACCGCTGGTAACTACGGCCACATGGTGGTGTCACTGCTGCGGTATTTTCCAGCGATTTTATTGGGCCTGGGGCTGCCCTGGTGGCTGGGGGGACGGGCCCGCACGGCCAGTATTGGTGTGGGGGTGATGGGTGTATTGTTTGCGATCGCAGTTCCCCTAATTGCCCCATCTGCTGCCGATACCCAGCAGTGGGGACCACGCTTTTATCTGATCTTGGTCCCCATGGTGGGGCTCATGGTCGCAGCGGGCCTCCAAAACCTCTGGAGCATCAAACCCAAACGCTGGGGACTGCTTGGTGTCCTAGCCATTGTCATGGCCATGGGCATTCATACCAATTTGGTTAACGGCGGGCTGCACGTCTACCGTGATAACCAGACCAACTCCACCTCCCTCCCCAGCATCCAAGAGCCCGTTGCAACTGCGCTGACTGCACTGGCCACCTATGACGAACGGTGGGTCGCCATGTCCCACCAGGCCGTGGCTCAGCAGCTATGGCCCAGCATCCGGCTCAAAACTTTCTTCCGCACCGAAACCGATGCCCAGGTAGCACAGCTAGCCGCCGAGCTAGTCAACCAGAGCGAATCCACATTCCTATATATTTGCTACCCTGACGCCCCTTGTGAAATACCCAGCCAAGGGACCATCACGTCAAAACTGCCAGGTGGGAATAATGATGCCACCGACATGCGCATATCTTTTCAACCTTTGGGTACCTTTGGACAATATCCGTTTTATCGCGGGCTTATACAAACTAACTAATCGTCAAATAGTCTATTAACTCTTAAAACGTTCCGGGGGTCAGGATATTCGATACCCCCACAGGGGTTGCTGCGGATTTATGCGATGGATCTGCCTGATTGCCTTTTGGCTTACTAGGTTAAATGCCGTCGCCTAGCCCCAGTGTCCGATAATGTGTCCGATAATATAAACCGCCTTGAGACCATACCTCCGTTAGAAGGGGCATTGATGACTGAACTATCCGCGCTGGTAAAGCCACCCCAAGGGCCATTAAAGATTGCCGCTGACTCCAGTGGGCTGTCATTTTCCCTGGTGATTCCCACCTATAACGAGAGCAAAAATGTCGGCAAGATGGTGTCCCACCTCTGCGCCCTGTTGGACA
>CALBPH010000845.1 GCA_937899365.1 uncultured Leptolyngbya sp. | reverse complement strand
CCTTTGGCCACCATCGCGGCGGGGCGGAACGTGCCCTAGCCTATGCTCTGCACCAAGAGTTTACGGACCGGGGTTGGCAGGTGATCAGCTATGCCCACTATCTCAGCCTGTTCCCCCCTACATGGGAGCTTGAGCTGAAGCCAGTGACCGCCTGGAGCTGTTCCCACGGCGTGGAGCGGTGGAAGAGTGACTGTGGCTGCGGTGGCGGTGGCGAGTGGCATCAGAAATGGCGGGCCCCCCTACGTCAGGCCCTTGACTGGCTGCGGGATGAGCTGATCGAAATCTATGAAATTACCGGTGAGGAGCTGTTTAAGGATGTCTGGGCGGCGCGGGATGCTTACATTGATGTAATTTGCGATCGCACCCCCCTAACCATCGAGCAGTTCTTTACCCAGCACCAGCACCACGAACTCACCCAGGTGGAACGCACCGATGCGCTATGTCTTCTAGAGATGCAGCGCCACGCCATGCTGATGTACACCAGCTGTGGTTGGTTCTTCGAAGAAATTTCCCGACCTGAGGGCACCCAGATCCTGCGCTATGCGGCCCGAGCCATCGAGCTAGCTGAGGACATCTGTGGTGAATCTTTAGAAGCGGACTTTATGGCCAAGCTGGCCCTCGCCCCCAGCAACGTACCCCAGTTCAAAGATGGAGCTGGCGTTTACCGGGCCCAGGTGCAACCCTCACGCATTAGTGCTGAGCAGGTGGTGGCCCACTATGCCATGTCCTCGTTGTTTCACACCTACCATCGCGAACAGCGTCTGTACTGCCACACCGTCACCCATCAGGATTATCAAAAGCAGACCATGGGGGGCCATGCCCTGGCGCTAGGACAGGTCAGTATTGTGTCAGAAATCACCCAAGCAAAGGCTAGCTATACCTTTGCGGTCTTCCATGTAGGGGGGCAGGAGTTTCTCTGCGGCATTCGCCCCTTTAAAAATCGACTGGCCTATACCCGCGCCAAAGATGCCGTGCTGCGCACCTTTGCCCAGGGCAGCGTTGTCCAGACTATTGCTGCCATTCAGACCCAGTTTGGGCAGTTCACCTTTAACCTGCAGCAGCTGTTTAGTGAAGAACGGCAGCACATTATGCAGCTGCTTAGCCAAAACACATTGCATCAGCTCAACCAGCTATATGCCCAAATCTATCGGGAAAACTATGGCGTGCTGATGGCCTTCCATCGTGACAACATGGACGTGCCACGCGAGCTACAGGTGGCCGCTGAAATTACCCTGAGCCACCGCGCTATCGATGTTTTACGGCAGTTAGAGCAAGATCTGAGTGATATTGACGAACACATGTTGGCCATCAGTACCGGCTACCTTGGAGAGCTAGAGGGCATCGCCGTCGAAGCCAATCATCTGCACTGTCACCTCACCATACCGACCGCCGCTCCGCTGCTCGAGGGGCTAATCTTACAGGCCCTGCGCCAAACCCTGCGGATTGAGCCAGACGCCACCCGTTTGGACTGTATCCTGACGGTTAATCCTCTAGCGGTTCAAGGGATTAAGCGGTTAATTACCCTTGGTCTTAATCTGGGTCTTAACCTCAATTTAGATCGATCCCAGGAAGTCTACTACCACTACACCCAGCACTGCGAAGCGATTCCCAGTCTTGGTCGGGCCTTGGCCATGGCCGAATCATAGCCGGATCATAAGTTACAAAAACAGGACAGCGTCAATCGACGCTGTCCTGTTTTTGTAATGATTCATGGCTCATATCTATCGCTGGTACAAAGTGCGGGCATCAAACCCCAATCGGCGAGCCTCACGCACACGCTCAGCTGCGGCTGAGCGTGTGCTGTATCTACCAATATTTATAAAGTCACCCTGACGAGCTGAGTCAATGGCGGCATTGTCAAAGGACCGCCGCACCTGGCCCAGGTTATCTAGGGACTCAATGACTGCGGCAACATAGGGGAAGTCGTCATCATCATCTACAGTCACCGCCACCGAATAGTTGACGTCATTGACCCCAGCTGGGACGACTCCCAATACATCCAGGGTGGCTGGACCGGCCACACCGGTCACGGGCAGGTCATACCACTGCTGAAACTCTCGTACGGCTGCACTGGTCATGGGCCCATAGGCGCCGTCGATGGGCCCTGGGTTAATGCCATTGCGATCTAACGCTAGCTGTAGTGCTTCCACATCACTGCCAATGTCCCCAGGTCCTAGGGAACGGCCAGCACTGGTGGGACCGGTAAATCCACTGGGGCTGGGTAACGGCGGTGGTGGCGGTGCGGGTAGCAGATCGCTCTGGGCATAGCTAGCGGCTCCCCAGACCATTAAAATACCGCCCACAACAGCGGCCGTCAGTAATTTAGGCATGATAAACCACCTGATATAACGCTGATAGGTTCCAGCCCAGCGCATGAATGCTGGCTTAGCTAGAGAGTTTACAGTCTGGCTAGGCTGGACAATATGGGCTCCAGCGCACTGTCAGACTAGTTAAGGCATGCTGTCGAAAGCTGGAAGCAGCCACAGCTAACCTGACGAGCAAACGTTCTGATACGTTAGGACGCTTGCCACAGATGGCGTATATATTAGCGAATGATTGACAAAATGTACTGACTAAAGCCGAAATACCTAAAAATTAATCTCTCAGCACCCGTGCTTCGTAACCTAGCTCACTGGCAAAGTCAGCCCAGTCATCCGCATCCTCATGGTCTACAAAGCGGCCAATGCTGATGTATTCACCCTGGCTAGTTCTCTCTACCGTGGCATTGGGGAAGTCTTGGCGGACATTACTCAGCTGAGACGGACCTGCAATGATGGCAGCAACATACCGACCATAGGAAGACCGACTACTGCCAGCGCTACGGGGAGGCCTTGCATTATTATTGCGACCAGGCCCATTCTGACTATCAGAGCTAAAGCCCATATCGAGCAACGTGGTCTGATCGGCAATGCCATCAACCGGGAGGCCGGCAGTGCGCTCATAGGCCCTTACGGCTTGTTCTGTTTGTGCCCCGTAAACACCATCGGTATCTAGATCAAACCCAAACATTCTCAAGACGCGCTGCAAGGTGCGTATATCTTCTGAACTCGAGGTGGGAGTAATACTATCGCCATTGATAAACCCATGATCAGGATGGGATAGACCTACCGTTAGTCGATCTAAATCAATGCCTAGTTCATCTAGGGTTTCATCATCGGCAATGCCACTTACCTCAAGCCCACGAATGCGTTGAAAGTGGCGCACTGCACGGGTAGTTGCCGATCCATAAACTCCATCGATTGCCGCAGGAAATAATCCGTTTCTGTTCAACTGTTGCTGCAGCTCTCTAACGGCAGCTCCTCGATCACCTTCTCTAAGGCTAATTTGACGCTGAGCCATGAGAATCGGTGACTCAGATTGATTGGGAGTTTGTGCCATGGCAGGTGCGCCCAACAGCCAGACACCCAAAAACAGCTTGACACTGAGCCGAGCGGTATGGCGAGTAGTAGCAAATAACCCCGAAATGCTCATTTCCTGGTGTCCTAATGTGATTATGCTTAATGAATACAACATTCTGGCTCAGTGAAATTACGGCCAGATTCTCTCTAAAACGTCTGATATATCTATTAAATCATCTGGCTAGGGAATATAAACATTCGTCAAAAGTCGTAGACATAATTACGTAGAAAAAAACCTTACTGTAAAGCTAGGGTAAGGAAAACTCTGATTGGTCCAGCTAATGGGGGCAAATTAGATCGGCATACTGCTCTGGGTTACGGCCACTGAGGCAACTATCTAAAAGGAATTCTGGGAAATCAATCGCTTTTAGTTACAATGGGCGGAAACAAAGCGTGAAAATTTGTAACACTTTCCGGTTTGAGATGTCTAGCGTGGCTTAGGCGCTTGCCCGTAGACTCTCTGATTTTCTGCGTACCTAACTGTCTAGGTTCAGCGTAGAGCGCCTACAGCTTATAGGGGCAAACTGTTCGCCCAATTTTCGGTATGGCCGTTGCGTCGGCCCTGCCACTGGCTTGCCATACCTGACCGTAGTTTTAGTAAAGCCATGTCCAAAGCCCACAGCTTTCTTTGGGTTAAACCGCCTGTTGTGGCGGTGGGCAAGTTTTATTCGGGTGGCTGATGCCGAACTGTCCTATTCCGTCAAGACTGTATATGTTGAAACCTGGACTCCGTCGTGCTTCAAGAAAGCTCCTGTTATATCAAGAGCAGCGCTATCCCAATATTGAGCGGCTTGGGGTTACCCATTCTTACTGGGGGGATCTCTACCACATATTGCTGACCATCTCTTGGTTTGCGTTTATTCTGCTGGTGAGTGGCTGCTATCTGGTGGTAAATGGCCTATTTGCGATCGCATATAGCTTAGATTCAGGTGCGATCGCAAACATGCGCACCGATCATTTCCAAGATCTATTCTTCTTCAGCGTTCAGACCATGGCCTCCATTGGCTATGGTGCCATGTACCCCACCAGTACCTATACCCACTCATTAGTCGTCATCGAATCGATTTTTGGGCTGTTCTTTATTGCGATGACCACCGGCTTAGTCTTCGCCCGTTTTTCCCTGCCCACGGCCCGCCTTCTCTATAGTCGTGTTGCCGTGGTCGCCCCCTTCAACGGTGTCCCCACCCTGATGTTTCGTACGGCCAACGAACGACGTAACTATATATTAGAAGCTCAGCTGTGGGTCACCCTGGTGCGCGATGAGATCACCGAAGAAGGTGAACATATCCGGCGATTCCATGACTTGCCCCTGGTACGTTCCCACACCCCTGTCTTTAGTCTTTCCTGGACGGCGATGCATCGGCTCACCAGCGAAAGCCCCTTTTATGTGGAAACGCCTGAAACCCTGCGTGAGAGACGGGCCGAGATTATTGTCACCTTGTCGGGGTTAGATGAAACCCTCTCCCAGACCATCCATGCCCGCCATTCCTTTAGCGCCTATGACATCTACTGGAACCACAAATTTGTAGACATTATTTCAACCAGTGAGTCAGGTCGTTCCATCGTTGACTACAACCACTTCCACTCCATTGAGCCGGTGGAACAGCAGCACGTTAAACCGGTGGAGCAACACATTCACCGCCGTAGTCAAGAGCATCAGCTAACCAGTTGGCGGCCCCATTAAGACGGCTGCTATGCAAACGGCTAGACCTTAATCGATCTAGCCGTTTGCATAAGTTAGATTTGCATCAAACTTGACCTCAGGGAACGTTGGGCTTCAAACCAAAGGCAATGCCCTAAACCAGCAGAGTAAATAGCTTCACCATTAGTTTGGTCCGATTGATCGGCTTGCCGATATAAAATGATGCTCCACACAACCTGGCCCGAATACGTCCAATTAAATTGGATTTCTTGGCTAGTAGGACAATGGGCACATCCTTATACTGCGGATGACGTCGCAGATGGGAGCACAGGTCGAAACCGTCCAATCCATCCATTGCCGTTGTCAGCATGATCAAGTCGGGCTGACACTTGGCCAGGTCCGCAACAGCCGTGGCAACGTCGTCAACCGACGTAATCGAGAAGACCGTGTCCTCTAGAAAGTCCCGCAGCTCTTGAATGGCGCGCTTATCAGAATCAATGCACACCAGCTGGTAACAGGGAGAAGCACTGTTTCTCTCCATTGAAGCTGGGCGAAATGCTGTATCGGGGGTTGAGACACCTAAGGGTGACTCAAACGGATTGGAAGACGCCTGTTTGAGTAGCGCTCTCATATCACTGCCCGGTGTGGGCAGCGTATCTAGCGATTTAGCGCTCTTAGGCTTAGGAACGGAAGTTTCGCTGCTAGGCCCACTGTCACGCTTTGAGGAAAGTGCTTCGGTCTCTTGGTGGCATTGTTCTACCAATGCTCGAATATCTAGGGTGCAAAACGTAGGATAGTCAACGATGTTGCTAAAGCTGTTAACCTCATAGCTACCTCGGCTCACCCTAAGTAGGGAGGTAATGGTCGTTACGGCCAACGCCCGAATGAGCTGACCGGCCTGGTCAAAGGTAATGTGCTCTTGCTCGACAAGCCAGCGGACTGCCCGGTAGTCGGCGCTTAGATCGTCACCTTGGTGAGTGTACTGCCGATGATAAAGCTGTAGCTGGGCAAGGACCAAATCAGAGATGGCCTCAGGAAACAGCTGGCGTCCTTCAAATCTCAGCGCATCGAATCCATTTTGCGAACTCGTTGCAAATAGAAGTTTGCCCCGCTGCAACCACAGAGACCACCGAACATCATTGGAAACCACTAGGAGTTCACCACTGACTTGACGCCCTACAAGCTGTGCCAGCAAAGTAAGCGGGTGTAACGTTTTTTGTGTAATAGTGCCTGCTAAAACCATGGGAGAAGTTCCGGTCAAAGAACGGTGTTCGAAGTGATAAAAGTCAGATAGAGCCGCGATGGATTTAGGGAAGAATCGATAATTCCCTAGAAACAATCAACTATGCACGGGGATAATTGCTTCGCACTCTTTTGATATAAATAAAGATGAGAAGTAATTAGCAACTGGGTAGATACACCTAAATAGAAATTAAGAGCAAGCGCATTTTAGAAATGCAAACCGTAGTTCTGTGGACGTTCTTTCTCGCTGTCGTTAACCGCAACTGAAGAACGCAGACTTTAACAATTTGTTTGCTCGGCTATATTGACCAATTTCAATCAGTTGTCTTAAAAGTGCAAGTATTTCCCTAGAAGCTGGTCGAAAATTTATATCTTTTGCGTTGTTGGTTTATATAAATGTAATTTAAAAATTTCATGTTTCAATTGATGCACTGTCCGGATACGTACGTAACCTGCGATCGCAACCATGCTATTTATAGCTTAGAGTCACAGGTCTGAGTGTGTCCGAGCCTTTGAATGCCTCCCTTCCATCCTTTTCAGGTCCTCTATAAATAGATCTAACACACGTAGGTAGGTGCTTCATTTTTAACAGACTGTCAAAGGTTTAACCATGTCTTTTGGCTGAATATCTGTCAGCGCTTTTGCCGATAACGCCATCGGTCTTTGTTAGTAAGACGGTGCTTTATTGATCCCTGCCATGACACTTTCATGTCCCTGAGTTTCTGTCCTGAGTTTCTGCATGAGAAACTACAGTTCTCGAGTTAATTGCTATCAATGTACGCGTCGATGGCAAGTCAGTCAGGGTAGGCGTTG
>CALBPH010000844.1 GCA_937899365.1 uncultured Leptolyngbya sp. | reverse complement strand
TTTAGGGGGGGAGGGGGCAGACGTCTCAGGATGTGGCACCTTTAATTGAGCAGGCACTTCTTGCTGAGTAGGTGGCGGTTGCATAGACGCAACCGGGGTATTTTGTCCGCTAGGCTGTGTTGCGGGTACCTGAGGCGCTACCTGGGGAAAATTGTCAGACGCAGCCACCGGAACGACATCATCTCCGACTAAGGTGACAGGAATATTAACGGAGCTATCACCCGGATTCTCTACGGGCAAAATCTGAGGTAGCCCCATGCTCCAAACCCCGGCATGCAGAAGGATAGAAGCTCCTGCTAAAACAGACCAGGGTGGCGTGGGTAGTTTTGTGATGTTTGGACCCGCCATAGACACTCCCGCTGTAGCCCATGCGCACTGATGCACACCATAGATAAGTTAATCTACCTAGTTTAAGAGGCCATACAACCTTATTGAGTCATCGATAGAGCACTTAAGCGATTTGAAACAAGCCCCAGAATGCAAATATCAAAGTGCACCTGAATAAGGTGCCCTTTGCGTCATAGGCTCAATAGCGATTCAATAGCGGTTCAACAATTGGCACCTATGCAGCCGTAGGGAGCTGCTCTTCGTTTTCTTGCTCAGGAAAACCATGATCCATGGGGGCAAGACCAGACCCTAGCAGGGCTTTCAGTTTTGGAATCTTGGCGCTGTTATAGACCCGAAACTCGCTATGGACCGTGGCACTGGCTAAACGAACGGCCTGGTTGATGACCAGCGACCCTTGGGGGTCAGACTCTGAACGATGGAATGTACCAGGTGGAATTCGCAGGATACGGGAATTGTGGTTGAGGCGAACCCGATGAAAGGGATGGTCCCAATTAAAGTTAACTAAATAGAATGTACGTCCCCCAGACAGGGCCAATAGATTATCTTCTTGACGAGGGTGTAAGTAAAACTGCCAATCACCGGTTTTAGCACTGTGGGGACTAATGGCGGGTCCCTGGTGGAAAACTAAATCTCGGGCATTGGAGTCAGGAACTGTAATATCAAAAAATTGGACGCTAGGAGTATCTCTAAATTTTTCGAATGGATATAGTTCAAACATAGGAGTTAAGGTGCTGCTCAACCGTGCCGATGGCCTTAACTTAGCTATCCCTATTTGAAGAATCAAATCGCCCAGCGGCGTGTATCTATGCGCTAACCGAATAGTTTCTATTGATGAACATTTCCCAGCTTAAGGTGCTTGTGACCATTTGCTAGTGCGGCAGTTTTTCAGATGCAGCCATTAAATTAGACATGTCGCAGTCTGCGGTGAGTCGTGCGATCGCATCCCTAGAAAATGAGCTAGCCGTCGCGCTGCTAATACGGGGGCGATTGGGCGCCAAGCTTACCCCCGTTGGGGAACGCGTCGTCAAACACGCCAACAAGATTTTGGACCTAAGAGAGTCAATCGAATACGAAGTTAACCTCGAAAAGTCGCTCTATAACGGCCGTCTGCGCATCGCCTCATTTCGCAGTGCCGCCACCCACCTGCTACCGTCCAAAATTGCCCAGTTTCAGCGGGCCTATCCGCGCGTAGAGGTCAGCCTAGATGAATTTGATCCGGCCGGAGTAGAACATGCCCTGCGCAGCGGTGAGGCGGATTTGGGTCTGTTGCCCCTACCTCGTTCCGAAGACTTTACGACTTGGGAAATTATCCGAGATGAATATGTGGTGCTTCTACCTAAAGCCCAGAATCCGAGCATTCAGCCCATCACCTGGCATGAGCTATCTACCCGCTCATTTATTTTGCTGAACTATGCCGAATGCACCACAGCCGTCAGGGAACATTGGTCACGGTGGCAGCAGCCACTAAATGTGGCCTATAACGTCAAAGAAGATTCCACCATTGTGAGTATGGTGGCCCAAGGATTGGGGGCAGCCATCTTGCCTCGTTTAGCCGCCATGCCCATCCCCGATACGGTGGAGAGCCGATCGCTGCCCGTCCCCCTAGAACGGGTCATTGGTGTCGCTATATTGGCGAATGTAGCACCCTCACCCGCTGTCACCAGGTTTTTAGAAGTTATCAAAGACGACTAAACATCAACAGGAGAGAACCACACTATGGATGATTTCTGTGAATGGTTGAACGACTTGATGAATGTTTGGAATGACGTGGATACTTGGGCAAATATAAACCGCCCACTAAAAATAGAGCCGCTACTTTTTGGCGGATTTTGCGTAAGTCTGATATCCCGTATTCTTATCCCCGGTCCCTTAGGATGGGTGCCGTTATTCATCTGCATAGCACTGGTTTGGAGACTCAGCCCGACAGATGACAACTAACCCAATATCCATGCACGACCTTCACTACGTCAGTGCAATTAAATCAAAGCCAGAATAGGCATAATCACACAATGTCATAGAATCTAGACATTATGACCCTAATAATTCTTAATTCACAGGGAATTTCGAAAAACTGTTGTGTATTATACGGTTAGTGATAATAAATTGTTGCTTCTGATACCGTATTAAGGATTTTTGGCATTATGGCTCAGCTAACCGTCAACGAAGTGCTCTCCAAAGTTAGCCATCAGCAGTCGTTACGCAAAGCTGAACTGAGCCGCATCGACCTGGGCGGAGCCGCCCTTGATCGAGGCAATATTACCCAGGCCTATCTGCGTCAGGCAAATCTGACCGGAGCGTCCTGCGAAGGAACTGATTTTTCTAAGGCCACGTTGGTGCTGGCAGTACTGTCAGGCGCGTGCTTTGACAAGGCCCGCTTAGATGCGGCCGAACTCACCCGAGCCCGTCTAGAACGTGGCATCTTTCGAGAACTATATGCCCCCAAGGCTAAGTTCCATGGCGCTAATCTAACCGAAGCTGACCTGTCATTTGCCACCTTGACCCAGGCTGATTTATCCAACGCCGTTGGCCACGGGACTAACTTTAAGTGGGCCAACCTGGTCAAAGCCAAGCTAATCGATACCGACTTTAGTGAGGCCATATTTGAGGGAGCAAACCTCACCCGCAGTCGTTGGCATCGTTCTACATTACGCGGTGCGTCTTTTCAGCAAGCAGACTTAGAATCGGCACTGTTAGAAAAGGCAAATCTAAACGGAGCCAACCTGACCCAGGCGAACTTACTCAATGCCGAACTGGAGTCCGCCCAGCTAGATGGGGCGGTGTTAATTCAGGCCCAGGCTGATTGGGCAACGCTAAACAAAGCTAGCTTGATCAATGCCGATTGGGCTAATGCATCCATGATGGGTGTACAGCTAGAGGCCGCTAACCTGGCTGGGGCTAACCTGGCTGGGGCAAATTTACAGCAGGCCAATCTAGAAAACGCTAACCTCACCGCCGTTGACTTTACCGCGGCTCAGGTGGCTGGAGCCCTGTTTACCGATGTGC
>CALBPH010000843.1 GCA_937899365.1 uncultured Leptolyngbya sp. | reverse complement strand
TGGATATGATGATAGAGACGCTGCTTAATTATGGGTGTTTAAACTGACTTGATATGAGACCTTCATGGGGTCTTTGGGACCAGCCAGAGAATATCGAAGGATAAGAGACGGATATAGAGACGATACGTCAATCTTGAAGAAGTTCTTGTAGAGACCTGGGTTGCAATCTACAAGAGCACCTTCGTACTTCACCTTGTCATCCGCTTCCGGTATCTCAAACCAGTCAGCATTAGGATCAAACTTAGATTTCTCATTGAGATCGTGATAATAATCAGTCAGAATGGCGTTCCATTTCTTGGCAGGAGACGCGACAGCGAGTTCCTGCAGTGGCATATTTACAAACATCTTCTGATACCACACCGAGGGTAGGAAGAAGTTACCCACCGCTCGTTGGTCCTCCAGGTCAAACAGAAGATACTGACGTAGTTTCTCAAGCTTGGCAGGATCTTGAGACTGCCAGTATTCCTGGATTTCAGTGTGTTTTAACTCAAGACGTTTTTCTGTACGGAACTTGACATAGTGAGCTAGATACTTGAGCGTGTAGCTGCTCATGTTGGCTTTGATCTTATCGACCTGTGCTGCCAAGTGCATCGTATCGATGATCTGAATATCCGTGTTCTTTAGATTATGATAACCACTATAATTTGCTGGGATCGTATAAACAGGTGTGAAGACAATAGGCCGACCGTACATCGATGCGGCTGTAATCGTCTTCTCAAATTGCGCGATGTAAAACAGATCGTCATCCAAGACAGCTAGTTTAGGATATTTATTAACTGCCCTCTGCACAGATTTGCTCTCACGAAGAATCTCAATACGACGTTGAATAAATTTGGTATCAAACTCAAACCCATTATGAAGGTCCAGTACTTGCGGCTTTAATTTTTCAAGTCGCAATATAAAATTCACTATCGCTAGGGCTTCGGCCACATCATGATCGGGCTTTTTAACTTGAAAAATACGACCACGCTTAAGCTGTTCTAATTCTTTTCCGTAAACAGTTCCCTTGAACGCATCGGTTTCATTACACATGATCCCGAGCATAATGATTCTCTCATTATTGGGATTAAGCCCTGTTGTTTCAATATCCACATGCAGAATGCGAAGAGAGTCATAATCGGCGATGGTCATTGGTTGCCAGTCTGCGATCTCATCGGGTACCGGTGGTTTCCAATGGATGTTAGAGGCTAGATACTCATCATCAACGTACATGTAATCCTTATCTGGATCATCAGGGTCAGTGCCCATGGAGATGGCATTAAACGGATTGAATTTCTTAGGCATAATGATTAATATCCCTTACTGGATTCAGTTAAATCAGCAGCTAACTCTCTGCAATCACTTGCTTTACTCCACTCATGATCCAGTTCACAATGAATTGCTTGGGTTTCAAGGGAGTCCAGAATTAGCTCTAGTTGTTCTTCAGTCAATTGAATAATGAACATAATCACTCGTCCTCTTTGGGTAGGAGATACAGTTTGTCCATAGACCGAGTTTTAGCGATATATTCCAAATTTGATTCTTGAATCCTGTCATCATCAGTCATCCCAGGAAACTGGAATGGGAGTTTATCCGCTTCCATAACAAATACCGTTTCGGCTTCTAACCCTTTAGCAGAGTGGATAGAAGAAAGTTGGATAGCGTCAGATTGCTCGCTAAAGATGTGTTCAATTTGTTTCTTTAATGCGCTAAAGGATCTTGCCTTAAATGCCTGGACACACGCGATCACCTGGTTATATCGGTCAGTTAAATCCTGAATCGCCGTATCAGGGTTCTCATACTCATCTAAAAAATAGTTCTTCCAATAGTCGTGCCAACTACTGACAAATTCAAATACCTTTGAATATTGGAACCCACGTTGATTTTCAATCTCGTCAAACGTTCTAAACAGACTTTCCTTAACACCTCTCCCCTTCACAACCGCTGGTATTTCAGCAAGAATGAAAGCCAAACACTGTTCAATTAAAGGGGCCACACGACGGCAGATAATGAGGTCACCAGGGGCTGCAAGATGCTTCAGTTGAGATTGAGTGTATCCGTCTTTCCAATCATAGATATAGCCTTCAGTAGCCCCTGGTCGCGCTTCCATTCCCGGATAGATCTTATTGGCCAATGCTATATGAGACGTTGGGCAACGGTAGCAAATGGATAACGGAAGGATATCAGGCTGCAACCGCTGTTTCATATTAGGGATGCTAGCCTTACCAGCGCCCGCAAACTTGAAGCAGGCTTGGTTCTGATCACCCACCATTAGCAACTTACCGTAATCGCTAACGGCTAATTGCATTAACTCAATCTGAATATTACTGAAGTCTTGGACCTCATCCACGATCACATAATCATAGGTCTCAGGCGGATCGAGGTTGAGTTCGACCGGGAGAAACAACATATCGGCAAAATCAACCTGACCGGTTTTCTTATACCAACCGATGCCCCAATCAATACCTTTTCGGGCAAAATCTAGAAGCTCATCATTAAAAAAACGAATGCCCAACAACCCATAGTCATAGGCCATGCCATCCAAGTT
Source organism: uncultured Leptolyngbya sp. (assembly GCA_937899365.1). Classification (GTDB taxonomy): domain Bacteria; phylum Cyanobacteriota; class Cyanobacteriia; order Phormidesmidales; family Phormidesmidaceae; genus Leptothoe. The sequence goes on along the minus strand of CALBPH010000843.1, from coordinate 2,730 downwards.
ACGGATTGCTTGCACATCGTCACAGAATATATCGGTGTCTGACAATCTGATAAGTTCTAATAGACGCACTAACACAAACGTAGAGGAAACTTGATGTGAGTTGACTAATCGTTTACCGTTAGCGTTTGTAAACTCCCAATATTTATTTTTCTCGTAATAAGCCGAGCGCTTAAGAAATGATTTTCCAAACGCACGAGAGTTGATTACTGTGGAATATGGGTTAACTTTTTGCGTGAGTGACTTGGCAATAGTCTTTGTGAAAGCCAGAGCTAATACAGAATCGGGATTAGGTAGGGTATTAACATCTTCAACCGACGTGAACGTTTTACCACTACCCGGTTTAGCTTCTACTAGTAAATCTTTTTCTGAAGACTTGGCATGATCAATAATGGCGTCTTGATAACTAGAAAGTTTCATATTTCAACATATAGGTAAGTGAAGGGCCACAGTCGCCTATGACCCTATGACAACTACCATCACTAAAAGGAGAGAAACGGAAAAACGCTTACTGAAGGCTCACTTATTTGGCTGTACGAGTTCGTGTACGACCCGCACGCTTACGTGCTGTTGTGCGAGGACTGGTAGACTCATCTTCACCTGTTGCAGTGGGTTTCTTAGCTGTACGATTTCGAGTAGATGAACGAGGACGACCACGCTTAGCCTTAGGTGTTTCCTCAACCACTTCAGGTTCCTCGTCTAGCTCTTCGTCGAGGTTATCTAGATCCTCGTCTTGAGTTTCTTCAGGTTCCTCATCACCCAAAATATCTTCTTCAGTAGCCCCGCCCAAGATACCCATCTCAGCTAGTAAGTCCTCATCAAAGGAGTTGGTCAGTGTAGGCTTACCTTCACCGATCAATTGCTCGCCATCACCAACCTTGATCACACCCCGCAAGGAAGAACACACTTTCGCGCCACCGGCATCCCAGGTGTATAGCCCAAAACTGATGTTGCAGAAACAACCAGGGTAAATATCATCCCAGTCAAAATCACGATGATCAACCGTCACGATAGGCTTACCTTTACCCACTGAAATGGCAACGGCAGGTTGGGTCTTATTCTTCAGTGAAAGAGCGTAGTAATCTTCAAGGTAATCAGGGGCTTCCTCATTGTTTTCAAGAATGTCAGCACCATCCACCAGAGGACTATAAATTTCAGTTTTGGTACCATCACCAATTTTCTTAACTGACTTAGCTCCCCAAGTATCCTCAACCAATTGTTCGATCTGATCTTGAAGTTTTTCAATTAGATCAGCGTCTTCATCCTTATGGAGAAGTACTTGCACTTGATACTTAGGCTCAGCCTTACCTTCGAATGCTGGACTTACCCAAGCTTCCTTAAGATGGGTAAATCCAATTAACACACCTCCCATGTCCTCACCGGTCAGAGTGATCTTGGGAATTCGCTTAGACTCAAAGTTAGATTTAGGCATAATTTTTCGATGTGATTATTACCGTGTACATTCATGAGTTTAATTCACTAATTAGTTAATTGTCAATTGCTTAGCCAAATAAATAGCTACATATAACGATTTGTTTATTGGATTAAGGCATCAGGTCTACTATTTCCCGGTTACGAAATTCCCAATTTTCAGCACACTCATGTTTCGCTAGGCAGAATTTGCAACTGTTTGAGCTAGGAATAGCAACCGAGTTCTCATATAAAGCGGTATCAACCGAGTGTCGATACATTAGCTCATTTGATAAAAGCTGCTCGGTTGTAGTCTCTAGGATCTTCACTCCACCGTTACGAGGTTGGAGTATAACCAGCCTTACCTTGTCATATACATAGTTGAGTGCATGGAGTGCTCCCAGGGCATATAACTCTAACTGAGGGTTCTTTTTAACGGAAACACCCCAAACACCGTGTTTATAGTCTGCGACCGTGAGCACTCCATTAGATCCCAGAATTCTGATGTCACACGTTCCGTAGATAACGGGCAAATCTAAGCCGAGTGATTTATAGATATCAACCTTAGATTCAACTAATAATTCATCTCCATTTGCTATTTCAGCTTCAACCCAGTCGATAGCCGTTTGCACGTGGGTACAGATCTCGGCATCAATAGGGATCCCGTTTGGCGCGTCACAACCAAGGAAATAGTCAGCATCCATCCCGAATAACAAGGCGTGCTCTAGAACCCAGTGAGCAGCCGTTCCAACCGCAGCAGGCTTAGTTGAAACGCTTTCTTTCCCCATACTTCTATATATCGAAGCTGGACAAGCCATCCATCGTTTAGCAGCCGATGGGGAGAACAAAGCGTGTTCACCATTGAGAACATCATCCGGGATTGGGAAAGTCATAAATCAGATTCATAAATACTGATCCCTAGATTAGCTCATTAGTTATTCAGTTTGGATGACTCTAATTTATCTACCTACAAGAAGGTAAAAGTGACAATCATTGTGACAGTTGCTTGTACAACCAAACGATTCGCCCAAAAAACCTAACAAAAAACTAACAGCTAGAAAAAACCCTACACCCTATACATACCAATCAATTCAACCGATCAAAAAAACGAGCCTGTTAGTCGTTGTTAGTCCTTAAATCTCCCAAAAGTATTGGTATATATAGGTTAGATATATATAGTGTTAGTTTTTATATGTAATCTTTCGTTTGTGTTCTTGATATCTATATTTTGAAGTAAGTTTCGGCTACATTTGTCTTTAGTTACGACTTAACTAGTACGTAGTGTGAGGATGATCTTAGATGATTTAGTTTGTGATCTCGATC
>CALBPH010000842.1 GCA_937899365.1 uncultured Leptolyngbya sp. | reverse complement strand
CGACGGGCTGCAATCTCTACGCTAAACATCCGCTGGCGCTCAGCGGGGGTGGCGTTGAGCAGCATTTGTTTACTACAGGTGAGCACGGCGGTACCGCTGGCAGCCGAACGAAACCTTGACGCTGAGGCTTGGGGACGCAATTCTTCTATGGGCTGCCACCCTTGTTCATAGATTTGATTGAGCCAGTCTTCTATGCTGACGGGGGAGAGGCTTAGCCGCTGCTGGTATAGCTGCTGCCGCCAGTGGTCATTGCACAGTAGGGCTCCCCATTGGCTGATGGGCAATGTCAGTCTGGGGTCTGGGGCACTGACCAGCCGCTGAAGCAGGCCCTCGGCCTGGGGGGCGGGCAAATCGGGCAGCGGGTCGGGAGCCAGATAGCTAGGCTGGGCCAGCTGTAGCGCCACCCAAAAGACGGAAAAATCTTGCACTAGCTCCGTATCTTTTAGCGAATAGGTGCGTTCCGCCAGGTTATAGGTGCCCTGGTTTTTGATCTGGTCGTAGGTCCCATAGCCCCACAGCGCCAGTTGCTCTTCATCAACATCAACGTAGGCCGCAATGTAGTAATCGGCGGACCAGTCTTGTAGGTCAACCCATTCTTGGGGCACCTGTAGCTCGGCTGCATCGATACTTTCCGACAATATAACGACGATGCGGGTGTCGCCTAACTGCAGCGCCAAACCGTCAACAACATGCCAACTGTCAAACGGAGCCGCATGGGGCCAGGGTAAGACAGGTCCCTCAAATTCTTCTTGACACCAGGTCATCAGGGCGGTTAACCCAAGTTGATGTAAGTAAAGTCGCCAGCGAGCGGCTGGATCTGCCATGCTTTTGCAGCGCTGCCACTGGGCGGGTGCTGCTGGCATTTTTAAAACAGGTTGAACAGGATTATCTAATAGCAAGCTCATTCCGATACCTCCGGCGGTTCCAGCGAGTAGTGGTCCTGCAACCACTCATGGATGACCTCGCTGACATTGCCTAATATGGCGGACTCTGGGGAGATATGCAGGGTCTCTTTTCCCCAGGTGGCTACCTTAAGCAGGAGCTGCTGGCGAATGCGGCGGAGTTTGCGAGACACTTGATATTGTTGACTATGTAACTGATGGGCAATGTCTGTTTGGGTCAGTTTCTGTTGATAGTAAAGAACTAACAGGTTGTGACTGGGGGCATCAAGATCTGCGATCGCAGCTTTCAAAACCTGATTGATCTGCTGCATCCACTGCTGCTGCTGACCGTTGTCCTCAGAGGCCACTAACTCTGCCATCGGGGTGCTATCTGAAGCCAACATATTGACGGGTTCTTCGCCAGAGTGATCGTCATATTGGGGCTGGTTTAGGGAAACAACCGTCGGGTTTAGGTAGTTTCTAACGATGGTTGCCAGCTTGCTCAGCTCCATGGCCAACCATTGGGTATCAACATCCTGGGTACCCATATCGACGGTGGCAAGTTCTGGTGAGAGTCCTTGACACATCTGGTTATAGCGTTTTGCAATGGCCTCAAATTGTTGTTGGCTCGGGGGCGGCAAGCCGCGGGCTGTGCTGCGGCTAAGGTCGGGGATGCAGATGGCCTTAAAGCATTGCCAAATCAGGATATAGGCCCCTAGTTGGACAAATCCGGCTGTCAGGAGTGCCTGGGTGAGCTGGGTTTGACTGACCCGACGCAACAACCACCAGTCGCTGCTGAAGTTGATATCCTGCTGCTGCAGCAGCTGGTCGCGGATACAGAAGCCAAAAGCTATGTGGGCATAGGCCTTGAGGCTACAGCCAAAGTCAGGATCATACCCATTGAGAATACGGTTTACGTTTGCGATCGCAATCTGGAACCCATCCGCTGGTGAACATTGCACCGTTGTAAAGCGCCGAGTGATATTCTCGGCCGCCCAAAAGCACGGCTCTTGCAAATAAGCCCATAGGAGACCGGGGGCATTGGGATGCTCATGTCTCAGCCGAAACCAATAGAGCGCCCAAAATTGTTCTGACTTATCTGGCACATTACTTTGAAGCAGCACCTTTTGCATGCTTCTTGCCAGTGGCGGGCTCGATCTCCACGTATCAAAACGCTCCCCAGCAAACGTAGCAAACGTAGAGAACATGGCCAACGTGTCGGTCCGGGGGTGCATTGTCAAACGATAAAGTGACACAGCAGCATAGTAAAACGGCAGAGCTGAACTCTACTCGTTTATTCCTTAAGGGATAAGAGAAGATCTAGTCCACGTAGTTTGCTGCAAAGTCACTGATAGCTTAAAGATTGCCTTAAATCTAAGGTAACAGGGCGTTGCATAAACTACGGATTTCCATTGGGATCTGCCGGTTGGGCTCAGGTTGAGAATTTTGCTAGGGCCCATTCGTCACTAACATGGCTGAGCCCAACCCCCGTCCAGCTACACCAGCGGTCGCCGACCATAGTGCCGATAAAGCCAATAGTCCTGCAGGATCTTGTCATGGTCAAAGCAGAGGTTTTTGGGCAGCTCCCACAGGTCAAAAATCTTGAAGTTCTTGGCATCATCCCCAGCGGTCGGATTTCCCGTGGCCGTGGCTAAAAATACAATACTAATGGTGTGCTTACGCTGATCGCGGCTAGGGTCTGAATACACATGGAATTGCTCCAATAGTTCAATCGTGAGGCCAATCTCTTCCTGGGCCTCGCGTATCGCGGCTGTTTCCACCGATTCACCATAGTCGACAAAACCACCGGGCAAGGCCCAGCCCAGGGGCGTATTTAATCGCTCAATTAAAATAATGGGACGATGGGGACGGTCAGTCATCTCAATAATAATGTCGACGGTGGGAGCGGGATTTCGGTAGTCCATAGGGTGTGTTAACAGGACGGTATAGCATCGAATAACCATGCTAAAGTCAGTTGGCCTAGATTAAAGCCAAGACCTTGTGAAAGCTTCAGTAACGTCCAGGGTCCCCCACAAACACCCCTTATTACTCACTTCTCCACCATGTCCTTCACCAGAGCTAGCGGTATTCTGCTTCATCCCACGTCGCTGCCCGGTCGTTATGGCATTGGGGATTTGGGGAAGACGGCCTACGAATTTGTTGACTTTTTAGCAGAGTCTAAACAGCAGCTCTGGCAGATTTTGCCCCTGGGGCCAACGGGCCATGGTAACTCTCCCTACATGTGCTATTCGGCCATGGCGGGCAATCCACTGCTGATTAGCTTAGATGCATTGGCGGAGCAGGGGTTATTGTCCGAGGCCACCCTGGCGGAGGTGCCAATTTTTTCCACCCAGCGGGTGGACTATGATCGGGTGATTCCCTATAAGTTGGGGCTGTTAAAACTTGCTGCCCAAAACTTTAAGCCTGCCGAGTCCAACGCGTTTCAAGAATTTTGCCAGGCCCAGGCATCTTGGTTAGAGGACTACAGTCTGTTTATGGCCCTCAAGGATGCCAACGGTGGGGCCAGCTGGAGTGATTGGGATACGGCGATTGCCACCCGGGAGCCAGAGGCCCTGGACACCTGGCGCACCAAACTGGCCGATACTATCTTTTTGCAGAAATTTTTACAGTTTGAGTTTTGTCGCCAGTGGTTTGACCTCAAGGCCTATGCCAACGAGCGTCACATTCAAATTATTGGTGACATGCCCATCTACGTGGCCCACGACAGTGCCGATGTGTGGGCGTTCCCTGAGAATTTTATGATTGATGCGAAAACCCTAAAGCCATCCCAGATGGCGGGGGTACCGCCGGACTACTTTAGTGAAACCGGTCAGCTGTGGGGCAACCCTACTTATAACTGGGAGGTTCTCCAGGAAACTCAGTTTGACTGGTGGCTCCAGCGGACCAAAACCTCACTGGCCTATGTGGTGCATATTCGCATCGACCTCTTCCGGGGGTTTGAATCTTTCTGGGCAGTTCCAGAAGGGGAAGAGACCGCGTTGAATGGCTCATGGATTGAGGCTCCGGGGGTACCGCTGTTTGAACGGGTTGAAGCTGTGTTAGGCAAGCTACCCTTTTTGGCTGAGGACCTGGGGGTGATTACGCCTGAGGTGGAGGCGCTGCGGGATCGATTTGACTTCCCAGGTATGAAAATTTTGCAGTTTGCCTTTGGTTCAGACCATCGCAATCCCTATCTGCCGTTTAACTGCGATCGCAACTTTGTGATTTATACCGGTACCCACGACAACGACCCCACCGTTGGTTG
>CALBPH010000841.1 GCA_937899365.1 uncultured Leptolyngbya sp. | reverse complement strand
ATACCATGGCCAAGTCATTACCGTCATGGATGAATTACGGGCCATTGAGGGAGCAAGTTTAGGCATTGCTACTGTGCCTGAACCAGTTAAGTAACTTTAGTCGATTCATAATTGGCCGTTGCTGCTCTTCGGGATGATTTCATCTGCAAGATATGGTCACATAGCAGATCTAACCGATCGGTTCATCCTCCAAATCATCAACGATCACAATTGCAACCGGCATTCTTGGTTAAATCTTGGAGGCTTTGATTTTGACTCCCAACAGAAATTGAATCAATGACCAAGGCTTAACCAAGAATTCATAAATAAGCGTAGTTGCTAGAACATTGAGCACAATTAATAGAAAAAAGCTCGGTAAAAATCCCAATCTCAGCGGTGCAAGATAATTGCCTAAAATAAGAAGTATGGGCCAGTGCAATATATAGAAAGGCAACGACGCATTTTTCATATAAAGCACAAAAGCATGACAGGTATTTGCCAAATAGCGATGACCAGCAGCTAGCACTAAGCTGACGGCACTCCAAGTGTGAGCCCCAGTTACGATGGAAAAAATTAAATGTTGGCCAAATTCAGGAGCATCATAAAAACTCTCTTGGTACTGCATAAGCAGAACGATACGAATAACTGAGCTACCTAAAAATAAAGCTATCCATAGTCGAAATTTAGAATTGATGGTGATCCCTAGTTTCTGATCAACAAACAGAAAATAACCAAGGATAAAGGCAACTAAATTGTAAGTAAAGTATCCCCAATCGTGGATCAGGTCCGGATCTCGCAATAGCAGTGGCCAGTACCGGCCAACAGTGGCCATTGCGGTCGCAAAAATCGCTATGGGAAGCCAGACACAATGGCGAGTGATATATGCTGCCACCCTTCGCATTCTATCTGCATTGATTTTCACCAAAATAGGAAGAACAGTCAGGTTAAATAACAGCAAATAAAAAATAAACCATAGATGATCAAAGTAGCAACAGAGCGTGAGGGATTTAAAGTGATCAGGTAAGAAGCTGAAAACAAAATCAATCACACCACGGGGTGCGGCCCGCTCGGGCCAAAAGTAACGCATGGTTGGTCCAATAATGACCACATACGAGGTCAAGGGAACAACGAGGCGTTGTAGACCTGCAAAAGGGTGGCAACTATACCGTCATTACCTACCTGCGACTGACTTGGGAAAAACAGCATCAACCAAACGACATGAAAGGGAATCAGGTTGATGATTACGAAAGTTCTAAGCCAGTCGAAGTCGTAACGCCGTTTCGTCATGGCTGCCCCAAAAGAACAGTGCTATCACGCTCTTCGCGACAATGTTCTAGGAACAATAGGAGCATCAAAACTCTGTAAACGAACATATCCGCAAAGGAGTACATTACCATTAAGAGCTATGACCTCATTTTGTCCATGGCTTCTCTCAAGCCCAAAGGTCGCATATCCGTCCAAATGCTTTCTATATGATCTAAGCACTCTTGTCGAGTGCCGTTCTTCCCAGCATCCTTCCAACCTAAAGGGGGATCACGATCAATCGGCCAGATAGAGTACTGTTCTTCTTGATTTAAAACGACCCTATATAAGGAACCTGTTGAACTTTTAGTAAATACACCCATGTTACTTTTTCGTAGAAACTAACACTCCGCCTAATGGCACCCTGTGAATACCATTGAAATGATTTTTACAATTGACAGTGATCATAATTATACAATGATCATTATATCCCGAGTTGAGAATAATTATCATTAAATATAATTTTGAGATTTCAATGCATGGTTGCGTCATCATTCAGTTAATCAATAGAGGGGCTAAATCTATCTATTACAAGGTTCTGGCGATTATCAACAGAATGATCCGCCCTTTATTGGCATCAAAGTTTTTTTATCCACTTGCCAGCATTGAAAATTATGATGTAAGGTTTCTAGTATTATTGATATTAGGAATTAATATCAATAATAAATTGAGGTATTTTCCCCTGCTGAAGTGGCTTGGGCAGGATATTTTAAAAGTAAACGGATCCGTTTAATCAACGACAACTCTATAATTTCAAAAAGAATTAATTATTATTAAGGGTCTGTAGAGCAAACATCAGTCGTTTTTAAGGCGAAACCTGATTCCAGCATTAGAGATGAAAAGGTGCCATCTAGGCAGTTGGGCTAATCGTTACTAAGTTTGCTAACTTCTCTTATAGGTATTCATCAGTTTTGAATTATTAGCCAATAGGTTACGTTGGAAGGTTTATCTGCTGAGAGATTTAGTGGCATCAAGGGGGATGGATATGCAAAGTGGGCAGATTGAAGGGTTTCGTTTGTCACCACAGCAGAAACGTACGTGGCTACTGCAGCAAGAGGACGCTACAGGCAGTTACTGCATTCAAGGTGCAGTGCTTATAACAGGACAATTGAAGGTAGAGGCTTTGCAGGAAGCCCTGCAAACTATTGTTGATCGGTATGAGATTTTCCGAACAACGTTTCAATGTCTACCTGGAATGACTCTCCCTTTGCAAGTGATTCGGGATGGATATCATGTAGATATCCATCAGCATGCCCTGATTGACCTATCTCCACAGGCGCAAGAAGCAAAGTTTGAAGAGTTCTTTGAGCAACTTAAGCAGCAATCATTTACATCTGAAAGTACTCCTCCCTTCCTAATTCAGCTCTTGAAGCTTGAACCTCAGAAGCATGTCTTACTGATACGACTGTCACCCTTGCTTGCAGATGGCATCACCCTGCGGCAGCTAGTGAGTGAAATCAATGCTCTATATTCATCAGCTCGCCTGCACGAACGCACAGATGAAACCGATGTGATGCAGTATGCCGATATTGCTGAATGGCAAAACGAACTGCTGGAGCAAGAGGCCTACTCATTAGGGCAAGACTATTGGCAAAAACAGCGGGCCAGCAGCAATCATGATTTAGTCTTTCTCACAGGAAATACCCACCGGCAACCGTCAGAGTTTCCGATAGAACTAGTACCTACTCATATCTCTAGTAACCTAGCTACCAAGCTCAGCACCCTAGCTCATCGCCTGGAAGTCTCTATTCCTGTACTGTTGTTATCCTGCTGGCAGATTTTGTTGTGGAGAGTGATCGGAAGGCAGGATCTGACGGTCAGTATTTCAGGTGATGGTAGGGGGCATGAAGAGCTGGTAACTGCACCGGGACCATTATCAAAATATTTACCCCTTTCTTGCCAATTAGATAATAAACTTCCATTTGAAGCGTTTTTGAGGCAGGTCAATCAGGCAGTCAATGCTGCCTACGAATGGCAGGATGATTTTACCTGGGAAGAAAGAGCTATTGAAAATAGTTTATTCTCTGGATCTCCATTTGGATTTGAGTTTGAATCATGGTCAGACAGCTATGGTGAGACAGGTGTTTCCTTTTCTCTCCATAGTCGGTTTGTGTGGAGAGAAAAGTTTCAGCTCCAGCTATTTTGTCTGCAAAAGGGGGATAACCTGACGGCGGAATTTTACTATGATGCTCGCCTGTATGGGTCTAAAAAGGTTAAGGAACTATCTGCGTGGTTTTTAACGCTACTGGAAAGTGCTGTTAACGCTCCTGCAACGGTCGTTGGGAAGCTACAGCTCATTGATGATGACCAGAAAAATACAATTTTAAAGGGATTTAATCAAACTCAAGCTACCTATCGACCCGTTCAATGTATCCATAGGTTATTTGAAGGGCAGGCTCAAAAAACGCCTGATCATATTGCGGTTGTCTTTGAAGGACAGCAGCTCACCTATGCTGAACTCAATGCTAAAGCCAACCAGCTGGCCCATTATTTACAACGATTAGGGATTGGTTCTGAGGGTTTAGTCGGTATCTATCTAGAGCGTTCAATTGACATGATTGTCAGCTTGTTGGCAATCATGAAAGCTGGTGGTGCCTATATCCCTCTAGATCCAGCCTTGCCACAAGAGAGTCTGTTGTTCAGATTGCAGGATACCCAAGCATCGATACTACTAAGCCAGCTGCATCTATTAGAAGAACTGCCAAATGTAGAAACGCGGTTAGTTTATCTAGACCAGCACCAGGAAGCGATTGCCCAGGAACGTCAGGATGATCCTGACAGTGACATCCCTGTTGAAAGTTTAGCCTACGTTCTATTCACGTCGGGGTCTACGGGAAAACCCAAAGGGGTGGCGGTTGA
>CALBPH010000840.1 GCA_937899365.1 uncultured Leptolyngbya sp. | reverse complement strand
GATTTAGAGGATGAACCGAGCGGTTAGACATGCTATTTGACAGTATCTTGCATATAAAATCATCCCAAAGATCAGCAACGCCTGAAATTTGATGGAGGATAGGATGAAACTTAAGATTTCCTCAATTTCTAACTTTATCGATAGCAGTGGAGAAATGGCAATGGTATGGGCCAGGTATCTTTTCATTGTCGACGCTCATAAAGTACTTCTGCTAAGGGGTTGAGGTAAATTAAATTACTTAATTATTGGCCCTTTTTTTTAGGGGATAGTACTGGTTTAGGTGATCTTCAGCTGATGCCACTGATGCGATGTCGCCATCTAAAACGGCATAGGTGAGCGCAGTCAGTATTTGGCCATATAGGGGGCCGGGTGAATATCCCAACCGTTTGAGGTGATTCCCATTGATGGGAGGCCGCACGTGGATCAGTTGGGTGATGTATTGCCAGACGTGGGTGCCAATTTGCCGGGGATGACGCACACTCACCAGTAATAAGCTTGGTAAATCGTAGCTCACCAGGCTTTTGTAAATGAAGCTTGGCTTGGCTTGTGGTTGATTGAACCTATCTAACAGCGTGTCTTCAATGACTGCTAGCTGCTGTAATCGTTGGATTGATCCTAGGGGTAATTGTAAGTTGGTGGCTATTTGCGATCGCACCTCCACCCTTGCCAGTAGAACTTCTAACCTCAATAACCACGGCTCAATATCAATATCTTTGCCCACTTCATCGGCAAATCGCTGTCGCCAGCGGCCGGCCCGATGCATCTGTCGCCACAGCTCCGCGTCAATGGTTAGTGTGGGATGCAAACAGCTTAGGGCTCCGATTTTGTCTAATAGACCGAGGGACTGAGCCCAATAGTCTGCTTGGAAGATATAGGCCAACTCAGCCTTGAGGCGCGTTTGCAGGGCCGGTAGTCGCTTATGTGTCTGCTGCATTTGCAAATCTGCGTAGATACCGCTGTCCACCGCATAGCGAATAAATGTTTCCGTTTGGGAATCAAGGGAAAACCCTAAGCGCACAGCAAAGCGTACGGCTCGAAAAATACGTGTGGGGTCCTCGATAAAGCTATTGGCGTGAAGCACCCGTATCTGCCGTTGCTGAACATCAAGATAACCTCCAAAATAGTCAAGTAATAACCCTGGCTGGGGCGCTGTTAGGCGAATTGCCATGGCATTGATAGTAAAATCGCGGCGGTAAAGATCTTGACGAATTGAGCTGGGTTCTACCTCCGGGTTGGCGGCTGGGTAGGGATAAAACTCTGTACGAGCGGTGGCAATATCGATCATCAACGGGGCATGGCCAGCCCTTGCCCGCCAAATTAGAGCCGCCGTCTGAAATTCGCCATGGATCTGGAGCTCAGCATCTGGGTATTGCGTTTGCAACTGCTGAGCTAAAACAACACCTGCACCGTCTACAACGGGTGAACGAAAGCTATCTACCACCAGATCAATATCCTTGAGGGATACCGTTGTATCTTCAGGTGCTAACAGCAAATCTCGAACCGCTCCACCCACCACATACAGATGCCAGCCGTGCCGTTGGGCTGCCTCGGCAATTTGAGTCAAGAGCGCCCAGAGTTCCTCTGAGTCTAAAGCCGTTGGATAGGCCTGTAGCGATGTTTTTAAGCGCTCATAGACATTGGTTTTTAGCGGCGTCAGCAAATCATCATCCGATGATTGAGCCGGATATAGCTGTCTTAATACATCGGTGCGGGTGACAATACCGACCAGCTCATGGCCATCGAGTACGGGTAGGCGGCCCACATCGTAGGTCACCATCAGGGCCTGAATCTCACTGAGGGTGGTGTGTGGCGAGATGGTTTTCAAATTGAGGGTCATATATCCCTTGACGGGGGCATGACTAAAACCATGGTGCAACGCCAAGTCAATATCCCGTCGCGAAATAATGCCCTGGAGGGTTCCTTCATCATTGGCTACACATAGGCCCGAATGACCGTAGCGCAGTAAAATTCGCTGGGCATCCGCCACTGTGGTGACCGGGCGGATCGTCCGCACCGGTGAAGACATAACATCTTGGGCTGTGACTGACTGAGCATGGGACTGAACGACGACATCACAGAGCTGACTAAAAATAGTGTCAGGTTCATGGGTGGTAAGATTGGCCGCTGCTGCGCAGGTATGACCGCCTCCACCATAGGGCTGCAGTAACGTTCGGCAGTTCATGCCCGTTTGTGGACGCGTACGGCCAATTAAGGTCAGTCGAGGCTTGGTCTTAGCCGTATAAACTGCGGCTAACAGCAGGCTATCTAACCCCAACAGCGCCATCATGTGGCTGGCTAACCCGGATAGACCAGGTACAAAATCGTCTGTTTCTAGATAGACAGTGCCGACGACATAGCCTTCAAGCTGTTGGATAGTTGTAATGTCGAGAGCTGTGCTGAGCAACCCTTGGAGGGTTTCTGATAATCCAGGCTCTACCGACTCGGCAATGGTTTGCTGATTAGCTCCCTGTTCCATTAGCCAGGCCAGGGCCAGGGCATCACGGGGGGTAGTTTGGGCAAAGGTTAACGACCCCGTATCCCCATGGATGCCCAGGGCCATAACCGTGGCCTGGGTGGGCGAGATGGGTTCGTTTGCCTGTTAGAGGGCTTCAACCACCAAGGTGGTCGTGGCTCCGACCGCCTCAATATGGTGGTTGCCCGGCATATCGGGGCAAGACTCCGTATGGTGGTCATAGATGGCTATGGGTAGCTGGGTTGCGATCGCATGCTCAATCCAATCCGCCGCCGCGCCCACCCGACTGCGCTGATGAGCATCCACTAACGTAATAGAGCGAATCAGCGACACTGTGACTGCTCGACGTTCAATCAGCGGATACTCATCTCGGTGTAATGCCAAAAAAGAGTTAACCGCCGGATGGGCACCGCCAGTCAGGACGATGCGGCTACCTGGACACAGGCAAGACAACCCAACCGCCGCTCCCAACGTGTCAAAATCTGCGGTTGTATGACAAAGGATTAAGTCCATATCACATCCGTCAGCCCAATCCGCCGATTTGCCAGCAACTCGCAAATATTAGTCCAAAAAGATTAATCCCCATAGATTCAGGTAAAACGCTTTCGCTAGGGGCCTAATGTTTGATAGCTTACTAAATAAGGCGATCAGTGCTCCACACTGTATCACCATCAATAGATTAAGAGGCTTGTCCCAGCGTAGAGGCGAAATTCTGTTTAGCTAGCGTGGCAGTTTTCCCCCTGGGTATGGTGTGTCAGATCTTTTGCTGTCTTGAGAGTGGCGAGTTATGTCTATCCTATTTCAACTGTTTTTATTCATTCTGGTAGTTTGGTCTTTTGTCATGGTGATCGGTGTACCCGTAGCCTATGCTTCACCCCAAAACTGGGAGCAGTCGAAGCGTTTGATCTTCCTAGGGTCAATTATTTGGGGTGTTTTGGTAGTCGTGGTGGGTAGCCTCAACTACTTTGTGGTTTAGAGCAGTATTTTTCTGAAATGTTCGGTTGTTTCAAGACAGCCGCAGTGGATCGGATTACAAGTACAAAACATTTGTTGCCGGGTGGTAAGGTCATTGAGGCCTACCACCTTATTTTTTACATAGAGTAATTCCATGGCTGTTTTTGAAGGAAGTTTCGACCGCTCTAGTACCTCGAGGTTTGCAATTGTCATTGGTCGATTCAATGACCTAGTCACCACCAAATTGCTAGAGGGTTGTCAGGATTGTCTAAAGCGCCACGGCGTCAATATAGATCCCAATGGAAACCAGGTGGACTATGCTTGGGTCCCTGGCAGCTTTGAAGTAGCCCTGGTGGCACGACAGCTAGCTCTGAGCGGCCAATACGATGCGATCATTTGTTTAGGGGCCGTCATTCGTGGGCAAACCCCCCACTTTGACTATGTTGCTGCTGAAGTTTCTAAAGGCATCGCCGCTGCTGGATTTCAAACCGGTGTACCGGTCGTGTTTGGTATTTTAACCACCGATTCCATGCAGCAAGCCCTAGAACGGGCCGGCATCAAGAGCAACTTAGGATGGAACTACGCCATGAGTGCCTTGGAAATGGCTAGTCTGATGTCTCAACTACCAAAACCAGCAAACGCCTTAGAAATGTCCGGTCTGATGCCTCAGTTGCCAAAATCAGCAGACGCTTGAGCGTTCTCTAACAAGAGCTGATCAATGGTTCTAGCTTTTGAGTTTTTCCTTTCAGCCTTGGAAAATCGGTAGCTCTGAGCGATAAATTATGAGCAATAAATAGAAAATACAAGCCAGAGTCTACCGACTTCCTGACCGTGAAAAAAAGGTTTGACAAAGAAAAACGCTCTATGGCATCCTAGTAAAAGTCAAAACAAGGCAAACGCGGGTGTAGCTCAGTGGTAGAGCGTCACCTTGCCAAGGTGAATGTCGCGCGTTCGAATCGCGTCACCCGCTTTTTGAATTAATTTTTCTAGTGCTAGATAGCTAGTCTGAATCGATTATTCGTGCTGAATTCTTCAATTCTCAGATATTAGATGAAGGTATTGCTCTGGGGTGTCGTATAGCTTACAAAATCTCTAAACTTTGCTGTTAGGCCAGGGCCTCACCTGTTCGACTAGAGTTAACTCAATAAACACCCTATCGGCTGGCTAGTTCTCGGGCTTTCAACTCAGCTAAATCCAGAATCATGCCTTCACGAGCCACGATGCTATTGGGAAATTCTGCTGCTGTTTTTTTGCCAATAGCATCCATAAAGTCGTCGTCATGGAGCGGATCATGGTGGAAAACCACTAGCTTTTTCACATTGGCGGCTTTTGCTAGTTTGACTGCCTCTTGCCAAGTAGAGTGTCCCCACCCGACCTTACTGGTGTTTTCATCGTGATACTCTGCATCGGTATAGGTGCAGTCATAGATCATCACATCGGCATTTTGAGCCAGATACAGTACGTTTTCATCTAGCCGATCTGGGAAGTGCTCAGTGTCAGTAATGTAGGCAGCTGCCAGACCATTCCACTCAACCCGATAGCCGACGGCCTCGCCCGGATGATTGAGCAGAGCGTTAATAACATTGATGTCGCCGATGGCTACTGTTTCACCCACAGAGAGATCGCAAAACTTTAGCTGTGCCTGCATTATCTGTAGCGGTACAGGAAAGTTAGGATGCAACATTTGATCGTTGAGGCGTTGCTCAATCGTTGCCCCATTGGGCGAGATTACGCCGTACACTTCAAACTGATTACTTGGCAAAAAGGCAGGTACAAAGAAGGGAAATCCCTGAATATGATCCCAATGGGAATGGGTGAAGAACATGCTGGCTTGCACCGCCTGGCCTTCGTCTAAAATCTGCTGCCCCAGTTCCCGTAACCCCGTGCCTCCATCAAAAATCAAACGCTCACCGTTAACCCGCATCTCTATACAAGACGTGTTGCCACCGTAGCGAACCGTTTCGGCACCGGGGCAAGGGATACTTCCCCGTACTCCCCAAAAGTGAATCGTAAATTGAGTATTCGAGTCGGACATCAGTGGCTAAAAATGACGTTAATGAGGGACGCGAATTTTGCTTAATGGTAGTTGACTGGCTTTCTGACACCCATTAGCGCAGCGTATCCCCCTTTTTTCTGACGAAACAGGTAGTTATCAGGAGTAATCTTACCCAGTGATTTAACCAAAACCTCTGTATACCTAGACTGTCTTTATAGATCAAGCCATAAAGCGCACATCTGTAATTGTTAAGATTTTTCCATTGGGTCCATGTTCTCAGCCATGTTTGACTGTATGGGTAACTATTCTCTAGGTTAAGCCATATTGCTTACAGCCAGTTTGCCCAAAGCCCTGTCAAAAATAGGCTATTCCTTTTCCCCATTACACATCTCAGGCAGGTGGTTCTGTAGCTTGGCTAAGTCATTGTAGGCAGTGAGGTCGTAATGTAGGGGCGTAACCGTAATGTAGCCAGCTTTGATCGCCCTCACATCGGTGGTAAATCGGGTCATAACGTCCATGTTTTGCGCTTGGCTCAGACTATTGGGCAATCCATGGGGCAGATCGTTATCGCTCTCTTCTAAGACTTCTCCTGCTAGCCAATAGTAGGTTTTTCCACGGGGGTCAGTGCGCTTCTCAAACAGATCGCGATACCGACGCACTCCCAGACGGGCTACGGTCACGCCTTGGATTTTAGATTTAGCCACTGCTGGAATATTTAAATTAAGCAGCAGGGGCTGCTCTAGATGCGCCACTTGAGGCAATAACTGACATACATAGTCTGCTGCCGGTTGAAAGTCTGAATGGGTAAAACTAGCCAAGCTGACGGCCAAGCTCGGAATTCCTTCTAGCAGACCTTCCATTGCTGCTGAGACCGTGCCTGAGTAAAGGACGTCATTACCCAAATTAGCCCCGTGGTTAATCCCTGAAAGTACACAGTCAGGTGGGCTATCTAGCAGCGCATCGAGGGCTAGTTTGACACAGTCAGCCGGTGTGCCAGAGCAGGCCCAAGCTGGAATCTGTGGATGGTATATGGCGGCTACCTGCTCAGCTCGAATGGGGCGATGCATGGTGATTCCATGTCCCGTAGCAGAGCGTTCTCGATCGGGACAGACCACGGTTACCTCATGCCCCTTGGTTGCCAAGGTATTGGCAAGGGTACGAATGCCCGTGGCAAAAATACCATCATCGTTGCTGATTAATAGTTTCATAGGGAATCAAAGCTTCGGTGTAGACTAAAGACTGTCTTTTATGCCCGTCCCGTTTCGACTTTTGGCCAGTATGACCACCGACCTAGAGCAGCAACTGAGTACATTACAGCAAGAAGCTAGCGATGAAATCGCCACACTGAGCAGCCTAGACGAACTTGAGCAGTTTCGGGTGGGCTATCTGGGAAAAAAGGGTAAGCTTTCTAAAATCTTAGGTGGCATGGGCAAGCTGTCCGCCGAAGATCGTCCTCGCATTGGAGCCTTAGCTAACCAGGTGAAGACGGCCCTGCAAGCCAGTATTGACGAGCAAAAAACCGCCCTACAAGACGCTAAAATTCAAGCTCAGCTAGAGGCTGAAACCCTGGACGTGTCCATGCCGGGCACTTACTTACCCCAAGGGCGAGTCCACCCGATTAACAGCATCATTGACCAGATTACTGACATTTTTATCGGTCTTGGCTATACGGTTGCTAGCGGTCCTGAAATTGAAGAGGACTACTACAACTTTGAGGCGCTTAACTTTTTGCCTGACCACCCTGCTCGGGATATGCAGGATACGCTGTATCTGCCCAACGGCAAAATGATGCGCACCCACACCTCCAATACCCAAATCCGCTACATGGAAAATCATGAGCCACCGCTGCGGGTATTGGCGACGGGCCGTTGTTATCGGCGAGATACCGTGGATGCGACCCATGCGGCCGTTTTCCATCAGATTGAATTCTTTGCCGTCGATAAGAACATTACCTTCGCCGATTTGCGAGGCACTATCCAGCTCTTTTTAGAAGCCCTATTCGGTGATATCGAAGTAAGACTACGCCCTAGCTATTTCCCTTTTACCGAACCCTCAGCTGAGGTTGATGTTAAATGGAAGGGCAAATGGTTAGAAGTTCTGGGTTGTGGCATGATTGACCCCAACGTACTCAAATCCGTTGGCTATGACCCAGAGGTTTACAGTGGTTTTGCCGCAGGCTTGGGTGTGGAACGTTTAGCCATGGTCCAGAGTCAGATTGACGATATTCGCCGCCTCTATGCCAGCGATCTTCGCTTCCTACAGCAGTTTTAAATGCCGGTTTGGGTATTGATTTTGGTGATAGATCGTTAAGCAAAGCTGTGGTTTACTGCTGGGCGGCTGGGCCCAATAGCATTTGCCTGACTTTATAGCGTTGGTCACGTTGGTTCGGACAAGTTATGGCCCCTGAAAGTGTTAAGCTGCAGCGCCAATGGGACGGGCAAACGTCCTAATGCATTAGGACGTTTGCTGTGCGTATTTTTATTTTGATTAACTATCGGATGCTACGCCCACACCAATGGGGCAAGCAACGTTAATACCACCCAGACCGCAGTAACCACCAGGATTTTTCGCTAGATACTGCTGATGATAGTCTTCAGCATAGTAAAACTCAGGCGCATCCAAAATTTCAGTGGTGATTGTGCCATGACCAGCTTGGCTGAGGGCTTCCTGGTACATCGTTAAAGATTTTTCGGCAGTCGCCTTTTGTTCAGGAGAATAGGCATAAATTCCAGAACGGTACTGGGTGCCAGCATCATTGCCCTGACGCATACCCTGGGTAGGGTTATGGCTTTCCCAGAAGACCTTTAAGAGCTGTTCATAGCTAATGACGCTGGGGTCAAAAACCACGAGTACCACTTCGTTATGGCCAGTCATGCCTGAACAGACCTCTCGATAGGTGGGATTCGGGGTGTGACCAGCGCTGTAGCCAACGGCTGTAGAAAAGACGCCCGCTTGTTGCCAAAAGCGACGCTCCGCGCCCCAAAAGCAGCCCAGACCAAACATAGCCGTCTGCATGCCGTCGGGGAAGGGGGGCTGAAACGGATTGCCATTAACGTAATGCTGCTTAGGAACAGGCATTTTCTCAGAACGGCCTGGCAATGCATCTGCAGGAGACGGTATTGTCGCTTTTTTGCCTAAGCCACCAAGTCCAAAAAGCACCATAGATTTGTAATAGAGTTAAAAACGCCGATACCTTTAGTCTACTCAATTCAGATGTATTCGTCGGTCTGGCTCTAGGCAGAAGCCCAAACTTTTTGATAAAAAATAAGCCCGCTGGTATATCAGCGGGCTAAAAATAATCAGATATTCCTAATTTGGAGGGGGTGCTTGTCGAGCCAAGGCTCAGCAACGCTAACAATCAAGTTAGGCAAATTTGCACATAAGCTATTTGAGCACAGCTGCTTCGAAGGCGGCTCGGTCTTCAAAGATCTCAAACACTCGATCCATGCTGGTGAGTTCAAACAACATGCGGATTTGCTCGTTGATGGAGCAAACATACATTTTGCAACCAGCGGTGCGGGCATTCTTTAAGCATGCAACCAAAACACCCAGACCGGAACTATCTACAAATGTGATGTCCTTTAGGTCGATGAGCAGTATCTTGGCACCTTTCTCCAGGGCAACGTTGACTTGCTGACGAAATGTGGCGGTTTGGGTACCGTCTAAAATACCGCTGGGCTCAATTACATGAACACTTAAGTCCATAGAGATTGTCATGGCTAAATATCAATAACTTATAGTTTAGCTTTACAGATGTTCAAAACTAGCACTTTTACTGGACTTATCAGCAGAGGCTGCTGAACAACGTCAATTGAAAGTGTTCGTCCCCATACGCTAGGCTACCCATTAGGGAACCCCTAGTCTGCAGCTTAGAACAGTTAGTTCTTCAATAAAATTGAGACTGTTCCGGTCGATTGATTGTCCGTTTTTCCGTAGCTGGTAATTGCGATCGCATCAATCGAGTCGCTCCAGGGCTGCAAAATGGGTCTTACTAAGGAAAACCAACGATTACTTTCCAAAAGACGATCTAGATCTGACCAAGTTCCATACATATAACCTTGATTCGACTTATCCATTGACTGCACGGTGCGTTCAAATCGTGGGGTTGTGGTCAGTGTATTAGTAGGGGCAGCTAAAGCAGTGCTCACACCACTAAGGGATCTGTCAAACACATCGCCGACATTGACCTAAGTATGGACACCCACAAGTTCCGTTTCAACCGTGGTTTCTCGATTGCGGGCATCTACACGAGTTTTTAAGCGGCTCCACGCTTTAACCGTTTGGCCCTCTAACGTTAATTGGCTAACGGTTAATCCTTGCTGCTCGGCTATACTGTCTAACTGCTCTGTCACCGTTGGTTCAGCCGTTGTCACAGCCATGAGCCAGGTACCGTCAGTTAGCTGACCGACGGCATAATCATGGGACAAAAGCTGGGTAAGTGGTCCAGATAGGGCTTGGGCAAGCTGCGTCGATTGCCATTGCTGCCCCTGTCGCAGAGGAAATGGCAATCCTTGATAGCGACCAAGCTGATCCCATAGATCGGTCCATAGGGGACGCAAGTCATGACCCATTGCTGCCCATGCTACGGATGCTGGCAAGTATTGCTGAGGACTGCTGAGGTTAGTATCTGGTTCTGTTTTTGTATCTGGTTGTGACACCTCGAATTCAGGCGGATGGTTGTTGCCCAATGCGGTTAGCTGGGTATTGATTACCATCTGCTGTGGGCGTAATATGGCCGTTGCGCTTAACTGCTGCCACTGAAGCGATGACATAAACTGCATCTTGGCCGGCGTGGCCAACCCTAGCCAGTCGACAAAGTCTGGAATGTGTAAGTTAATCCAGACGGGGGTGCAACAGTCGCGCTGCGATAGTTGTAACGCCGGAGCTTGGGCAACCCGCAGACTCTGGCGTAGAACTTTGATATCGTTCGCCACAAGTAGGGTGTGTTCATCCACAACAGCGGTTGCCAGCGGTTGCGTTCCTTGGGCCACCGTACCAGCAATAATGGGCACACCGTTTCCTGACGTTAAAACGGGCTGTGTGCCAGCCACCGTTTGCCGCTGCCAAAATAGCTCTAAAAACTCCCTCAGGTTTTCATCGTCAGCCGTATCGGCGACTAAAAGATAGCCAGTTTGACGACCGCGACGATCTAGATCTAGATCCTTGTCCGTAATGGCAAAGGCAATATTGTCGCCTAACCAAGGGCGAATATCTTCGCTGGGATTAATGGCTAGCGGAGTAAAAAATGAGTCTATGGTCTGGGCTAGAGCCGGAGAAAGATTTGAGCGTTGCCAAGCTTTTCCTGGCGTTATTGTGGTGTCTACTACCGCCGCAAATAGGGACTGCCTGGGGATAAACTCTAATATGTGGGTGCTTTGGGAACTGGGGGGCTGTAGGGATAGCTGCTGACAGCTATTGAGACCGAGACTGATGATTAACAGTGCGATCGCAAAACCTCGCTGCCAAGGTTTCCCTAACAAATTCACCATAGATACCTTTGCCCAATCCTGTGCGCCTCTAGTTTAGTAGAGCAAAGACCTTGAAATTAGGCACAATTATCAGATTTGCCGAAGTTGGATAAACAATCTCTAGACAGATAACCATTGAGGCGTAAAAAACTAGCCCTAACTCAAATCCTGACTACGCCAGACCGCCAGCAGCCGACCCTGGATATCTACGTCTTGAGCCGGATAGACCATGGGCTCATAGCTAGGGTTAGCAGGCTTGAGCACTACATCATTACCTTGACGGTACAGATATTTAAGGGTGGTTGCACTTTCTACACGGGCAGCCACAATGGTTCCTTCCTTGATGCTGCTGGGATCTTCCACCGGGCGCATAATTACAAAATCCCCATTATCAATCAGAGCGTCAACCATGCTGTCTCCGCGCACCCGCAAGGCGTAATCATGGGACTTAATGGGTAATGAAGATAAATCGAGATGTTCGTCTGCAACGTCTGCAAACGCTTCTACCATGGAGCCGGCAGCAATTGTACCCTTGATGGGAACCCCACCACTCCCCTGCAAAATACGTATCGTTCTGGCTTTACCCTCATTCCAGTCGATATACCCCTTTTTGCGAAGATGATCGAGGCGGCTTTGGATAGGTGCCGGAGACTTAAGCCCCATAGCCCGCATCATTTGTCGAATGGAGGGAGAGTGCTGATGTTCACGAATATAATCAGCTAACCAGTCATAAAGCTCTTCTTGAGCATTGGTTAGAGGTTCCATGGGTTACTCGTAGGATAAACCATAGGGGAACAGACGTACCCCTATAAGAACAACAGTACCAACAAATACTCCGTTTTGTCTACCTGATTGGTTAATGGTTTTTTCCTGTGCTCCCGACGTAAAAAGTTCTAAAAAATTAAGGCTCGGAGTATGAACACTCCAAGCCTTAATCTCTAGACTATTAGCTGATAAAAACAGCGCTAGTGACCAATTTAGCGAATGTACTCTTTGAGTACGCTATTGCGATTTGGGTGACGTAGCTTGCGTAGAGCCTTAGCCTCAATTTGGCGAATCCGCTCACGAGTCACGTTGAAAATCTGACCAATCTCTTCTAGGGTCTTCATCCGGCCGTCGTCTAGACCGTAACGTAGCCGAAGAACATCACGTTCGCGGGGGCTTAATGTACTCAGTACACCTTCTAGATCTTCACGCAAAAGACTCTTAGATACTTCATCTTCAGGTGTTTCACCATCGGACTCAATAAAGTCGCCCAGGCGAGAATCTTCTTCCTTACCAATGGGTGTTTCTAATGAAATTGGCAGCTGAGCAGATTTGGCAATAAACCGCAGTTTCTCGATGGTCATTTCCATGCGAGTCGCAATTTCTTCTTCCGTTGGCTTGCGCCCTAGCTCTTGGGATAGAAGCTTGGTAGTTTTCTTGATGCGAGAAATAGTTTCATACAGGTGTACCGGCAGGCGAATAGTACGGGACTGATCAGCAATGGCCCGGGTAATTGCCTGACGAATCCACCAAGTAGCGTAGGTGGAAAACTTATAACCTTTCTCATGGTCAAACTTTTCAGCAGCCCGGATCAAACCTAAGCTACCTTCCTGAATGAGGTCTTGAAAAGATAGCCCGCGGTTCATGTATTTCTTTGCGATGGAAACTACCAAGCGCAAGTTAGATTGAACCATTTTGTCCTTGGCGCGACGTCCGAGGTGGAGACGACGGCGAAAGGCGGGTAGAGGCATATCCACAGCCGCTGCCCAATCAGAATCATCCGGCTCATCATCCATCCCATCAGATAGATCGTCACGGATGCGTTCAAGTTCTAGCAAGTCGGCAATTTTACGAGCCAGCTCAATTTCTTCCTCTGCCCTTAGCAGACGAATACGCCCAATTTCTTGTAAATACAGTCGAATAGAATCTTCGGTGTAGTGCTTCTTTTTCGACTGAGCCGCCGCTGATGCTGATGAACTACGGCGTCGAGATGCTCCCTTAGCAGCTTTAGTACCCTGGACCTCTTCCTCGGAGCTTGTAAATGTTTTCCCAGCTTCAGGATCGATTAGCGAATCTAAATGATTACTGGGTCTCAAGTCCTCAAGAACGGTATTTGTTTGGGTCATGCCGCTTTCCTCGTATTCCTTAAATGCAACAGATCAAAATTATCAAATAATAAATCACCAACCTCAGTAGGCTCACTCCGAGACGCTCAACAGTAGATAACGTTAAGTCAGGCGGATGAACCTCATTAGGATTATTAGCTGATGAAAGACTTATCTGATAATGTGAACAGACTACTCAACATACAGAACCAGCGCTCACACAGGTACACATTCGCCAACACTCTGAACAAGGATTTCATAGTTAGCAAAGCTTGTAATGATCACTACCAATGTAAAAATGTTGGACTGACTGCGGAGTCTATCCGTGTTTCTACAGTAGTAACATGCTTTCTATGAAAACGCCCAGAGGAATTGCAGCAAGTTGTCAGAAATCCATAGCTTTCTATGAACGGCTCTGAGCTCAGGTCCTTTTATTTCAAGGGTTATGAGAGTGTATCAATGTACACATAAATATTGCCTATCAAAATCAAAATAAATTATAAAATTTCTTGTTCAAGTGCGAAGACACATGCAATGGCGGTGTGCGTTGCATGAAAAATAGGAGACATTTATTGGTTGCAAGGCGCACAGTGGATTTTTCAGATTTTTCTTACTAAGTGAATTACTGGGGGTTGGGTTGCTGCTCAGCTATGGCTGACGATTTGTGCCTGAGGTTAAGCCAAAGATGGCAGGAGCTATCTTCATAGGTTATGAGGGTATCGGCTCCCTGTTGGGCAAACTGACTAGCCTGTAGGTAGAGCCGATGGCGTTGACTATAGTCCAGTGTAGATATTCGTTGAAAAAGAGCATGCTGATACCGCATGCCACTTTGTAGGTCTTGGTCTAGCCAAAACTGAAATCGTCTAATTGGCTGAGATT
This sequence comes from uncultured Leptolyngbya sp., assembly GCA_937899365.1. Lineage (GTDB taxonomy): Bacteria > Cyanobacteriota > Cyanobacteriia > Phormidesmidales > Phormidesmidaceae > Leptothoe. The sequence goes on along the minus strand of CALBPH010000840.1, from coordinate 19,508 downwards.
GGATTGATTTGGAAACCACGGGTTAAAGCCGAGAAAAATCTTCGCTGTTGCTAATTTAGGGGATGCGCTGTTCTGTTAACGGTGTTGATGGTCAAAATCTTTTAGACAAAGCCATCTTGAGGATTAGCAACGTCATTTAATTTTTGGGTGTTACTGATCCCCGGTATGAATTTATCTGCTAACTATTGGCACAGCACATATCTCGCCGCTCGGTTTATACCCTAAACCAGCAACGCCATTTCTTAAACCAATTAATCATCAGTTGAATGAAAATATATCTGTTTCCATAGAGCGACTCATATACTGTTGCCACGGTTGCACAATCAATCTGCTGCCGGGCTATCCCTCGGTTTTTTATTGTTGAGTATTTAATTAAAACCTGGCTTATTACTCTAGAGAGTTGTTTTTGCAACCGCTGATTCAACTAATAGATTTAAGACATCTTTACTAAGGGGCTCAACTAAAAAACCATCAATTCCTGGGTGCTCTTCTTGTGGTGACCAGCTTGGTTCATGGGATTGGGTTAAAGCAACAATAGTTGTTCCTAATGGTTTTACAGTCTCTCTTAACTGATCTACAAAGGCTGGTGACCAGTTTTGATGAGTCCCTGAGAGAATGACCAAGTAGGGAATACTTTGTTCGATGCGGGCGACGGCTTGCTCGGTTGACTGGGCGACAAAAACCCTGCCTTGAACCTGTTTGGAAAGCGACTGGAACGTTAGGTCTGCGCCAAAATGCTGACCTAGCAATAATACGTAACCGTTAGAGCTATCCATATGCCATTCCCTATTAGGCCTATTTCAGCAGTTTCAGTTTATGGGGACATACTGGAACTATCAGAGGTGTGTAAGGTATTGAAAGGCTTCTTAGGGTGGGTTAGCAAAATTGAGAACTAATACATTCAAGTTAATGAATCGCAAAGTTCTTCCAAAAAATGCTCCCGCAGTGCTTGGCTGCCCCTAGGGGGCAAGGCGTGCCTTTTTGAGCCGTGTGGTTTCATACCAGGTTGCGATCGCAGGTACCCATGTTTGAAAATGGGGCCACATCACCTCGCACAGCTTTTGTGCTTCCAGTTGGGCATCGGCCTTCCAGCGTAAATCTAGCAAGTGCATCAGCGAACGGACATTGGCTGACATGACCCAGTGCTGACGGACATCAAACGGAATGAGTCCCCGGGCATGCTCTTCAGAAAACCCTTGCCCGATGCGGGTTTTGTAGCGATCGCAGGCGCTTAGACACCAGTCAAGATCCTGCTGCCGTAGTTCTTCGGTATAGGTGTATTTTTTCCCCTGGCGATCGCTATAGTCGCCAACGGGTCGCAGATAAAAAACTTCGTCTACCGTCCGTTTGCCAGACACCACGTCTAAAATCCGAGATCCCGTGTAGCGAAAAGATTGCACATCGAATGAAACCCCCACGCGATGGGTGCGGATTTGCTGCATGGTGGAATGGGGCAGCCATCCGCAATTTAGGACAATCTGGGGATGCTCTAGGGGGCCATAATGGCCTCGACCCCCCTTGAGTAAATTTCGAATCACCAAGTCACCGCATTTTTCTTCAGAGGGCCAATCTTGGCGATCATTCCATACAAACCCCTCGGCATAGTCTTGATGCATTGCAGCATAAATAGTCTGTTGGGGATTGGGGGTTTGGGAAATGACTTCGACGGTAAACCGTTGCATGGGCAATTGGTAAAAGGGACTGTGCGAAGGACAACGCTGCGAGGCACTTAGAGACTACAGCGGGACTATAGCAATCGACAGATGCAATACAAAATATTGGATGCGAAATAGTCGACCGATACAGTCTATCGGCAGAGAAGCGCCAGCTCAAGCCAGTTTGTCGGAACGTATAGTTTCCTAAAACTAAGTCACAAAGTTCAATGTCGAGCAGGCTTTTTTATCAAAAAAGTTATCAAAAAAACAGGCAGACCTAACTGCGATGGAGTTTCTGTTTAAGTTCTTGCTTAAGGCGAGCCATAATCGATGCTTCGTCCAGCTCACTGACAATTTTGGCAATTGCCGCTTTTGGCCCCTGTTCTCCCCAGCTTGCACCGTTAACTTAATAGGTGCGTGTTACTTGGCCAATGGCATAGGTGGCAACACCGGCTACGGTGGCCTGGGTCAGGGCCACTGAAAAGTAGGGTGCTAGGCTTAGGCCCCCCGTGGCTAGACCCGCGGCTCCTAAAATTCCCTTTAGGGAGCTGAGGCCCAGGGTAATGAGTAATTCGCTAAGGGAAAGGCTGCCGGTTGCGATCGCAATTGTCTGTAAAAGCTTCAGAGACTCTTGCTGAGTCATCGGTAATCCATAGAGTTTTGACAGACTCACCACCAGGCCCAGATCCACCGCTGCGCCACCGACAACATCGGCCAGCAATATAGGGTTTACCGCTACCGCTACGGCTTTAGCTAACGCCGTCTGCCAAATCACATCATCGGCCCGCCGCTGACGAATATCTAGCTTGCGTTCAACCAGCTTGGCTTGGATATCATCTGATTACAAGAGGGTGTTGAGCGCAATTAAGGCTTTCCCCTCCTGTTCCAATACATCTAAAATTTTTAACTTGAGGGTCTGAATATCGGGGGTGCCTCGGGTGCGACGGTGTTGACGCACACCGTCGGTGTACACCACGGTTGCCTGTAGAGGGGCCGCAGCTGCCAGCACAATATCCTCAGGCAAAATGCTCAAGTGCATGACTCGCTGCCGTATTTTCTCTAGTAACAATGCCTGTTCTTCTAGAGAATACTGATCGGCTTTATTAAAAACCAGCAAAATCGGTTTACCGACCTGGCGCAGCCACCCTAGGGCATCGTATTCGACCTGGGTTAAATCGGCGGCAACGACAAAGAGGACTAAATCACTCTGTTGGGCGACCCGTTCTGCCAACAGCTGGCGTTGTTCACCCCCCACCTCATCAATCCCTGGAGTATCAATTAACTCAACACCAGAGCTAGTTTTGTTTGTCTTATCCGTCAAAGATACCCGCTGTACAGCGCCATCATCGGTAGAATTGAGCACCTGCCAGTCCACGCTAGTTACATCTTGGGTAACACCATGGAGTGGACCTGTGATAAACAAAGGTTGACCAATAAGCGCATTGAGTAACGACGATTTACCCCGACCCACCATGCCAAATACAGCTAGGTGTAAGGTTCCCTGCTCCAGCTTTTTCTGCAGTCCCAGCAGGTTATCAATTTCAGGCTGTAGCCCCTCCCGCTCTCGGGGTGTCAAATCCAACCCATCAATCACCTGCTGCAAGCTAGCTTGGGCTTGTCCATAATAGATGTCAAGCTGTTCAAACTCTGCCGGTGTCTGGGCTGATGACGAGGAATTAGGCAAATGGATCAATGTAAATGGGTCAACGTAGGACTTTATCTAATCACCGCTGGCTCTCTAAGTCTAATACTGTCCATACGGCGTTTCTGATTCCCGGTATGATTCTATCTGCCCAGTATTGGATCTGCCCAGTATCGGGGCGGCCCCCACGGGGCGATTCTCACCCTAAACCGGCAATGCTTGCCGTACAGCATCAAGAAACTTTTCAGTACCGGTAAAACATAGATGAGAGAATATTATTTGGAGGCATTGCCGCTCCTCTCCCGTCTCCCCCCGTTGTCAATTTTGCTGCCGCTTCATGGATTTTCAAAGTTCAGCCCAGAAAACCTGCTACGACCGCATTGCTCCCTGGATGGATGAGTTATTTGGGGAGGCAACGGTAGCCTTCGAAGATGAACCATTATTTATTATTACTATTGGGTCTGCCGTGGCCTCTACTCGGGTTGTGCCCTGGGGCGAAAATGAGGCTCTGATTACCACTCGCTCCTATGTGGTGACCGATGTAGATGCAACGTCTGAACTTTCCTACTATCTACTGAGGGCGAACGATAATATCTTGTTTGGGCGCTTTGCCCTCGACAGTGAAGACGATATTGTCTTTGAACACAGCTTAGTGGGCTCTACCTGCGATCGCATCGAGCTAAAGCATTCCGTTACTACAGTGGTACGCCTGGCCGATGACTATGATGATGAGATCGTAGCGCGCTGGGGGGGGAAGCGTGCCCTTGATCGCTGGGCTTCGCCCGATGGTAGAAATTAATTTCCCTGATAATAGGTCTACGGCGTTGTGCCCGTCGTCCACAAAACAGGAGGTTGGCCATACAAACAAGCTTTTTGCCGTTGCTGATTTAGAGGATGAACCGAGCGGTCCGATATGCCCATAGGACAGCATCTTGCAGATAAAATCATCCCGAGGATCAGCAACGCTAACTCTTTAAATCTAAAAGGCTGGTTTGGTAACCAGCCTTTTGGGTCTCTATTTACTCGGAGCTACTGGCTACAGCCAACCTAAGCGTTTTAATGACCTACACCACTGTAGGTAAAGCCAGCTGCTTCCAGCGCTTTGCGGTCTAGGAAATTACGACCGTCAATCAGGTTAGGTGTATTCATCAGCCCAGCCATCTTGGTGTAGTCCAAATCCTGAAACTGTTTCCAGTCGGTCACCAGCACCAGAGCATCGCAGCCATCGGCCAGACGCTCAACATCGGTTTCTACAATGACACCCGTCATGCCATTGCGCATGCCACTTTGGGAAACAATTGGATCGTACGCTTTGACTTTGGCACCCAAGCGATTTAAGTGCTCAATCAAAATCAGAGAAGGCGCATCACGCATGTCGTCCGTATCGGGCTTAAAGGTTAGACCCAGCAGACCCACGGTCTTACCCTTCAAGATTTTCAGTATCTGCTGCAGCTTTTCTAGGGATAGCAGGCGCTGTCGGGTATTGACATCGATGGTGGATTTGAGCAGCTGTGCTTCGTAGCCATAGTCATCAGCCGTATGCACCAACGCCGACACATCTTTGGGGAAGCAGGAACCACCCCAGCCAATGCCGGCTTGAAGAAACTTGCTACCAATGCGGGAATCTAAACCAATTCCTTGGGCCACTTGCACCACATCCGCACCGACGCGATCGCAAATGTTAGCCACTTCGTTAATGAAGCTGATTTTCGTCGCCAAAAATGCGTTCGACGCATACTTAACCATTTCCGCCGAGCTTAGATCAGTGACCAAGATCGGGACCTGGGGAGCAGATTGATCCTCAGCAAATGTACGTTCCACGATGGGCTCATACAGCTCCTTCATCATGGCAATGGCCTTGGGGTTACTGCCACCTAGCACAATCCGATCGGGGTTGAAGGTGTCATAAACCGCAGAGCCTTCCCGCAGAAATTCTGGGTTGCTAACCACATCAAAGGGAGGCGTTTCCGGTTTATCAACGGGGGCACCCGCTCCGACGGGGACCTGCTGACGCTCAGCCATGCCATCCATCACAATCATCCGTACCCAGTCGCCAGAACCAATGGGAACTGTGGATTTATTGACGATCACCTTATAGCCACCGTTGAGGTTCTCACCGATGCCACGGGCCACGGCTTCAACATAGCGAGTGTCGCTTTCCCCAGTTGGCAGAGGCGGCGTACCCACAGCGATAAATAGAATATCGCCATGGGACACACCTGCCCCAAGATCAGTAGTGAATGTGAGGCGACCTGCCTCCATCGAAGATTGCATTAGCTCAGACAGTCCCGGCTCAAAAATGGGGGATTGGCCTGACTGCATCAGTTTGACCTTTTCTGCATTGTTATCAACGCAAATCACCTCATGGCCAATGTGGGACAGACACACCCCTGTAACCAAGCCAACATAGCCCGTACCAATAACGCAAACACGCATATAAATACTCCTTACTTAAAAGATAGATCCAGTGAAAATTAAACCTAAGTGGTGTTAGCCCAAGCCTGCTGCTCAAACCCGTAACCCCCTTGACATAGCCATGCCAAGGGGACAATCCATAGTTAGCAAATCGATCGCTAGGACGATTTTGCTGGCGTGGGTACTGCCAGTTTACCCGCTGCGTCTAGACGTGCTTTAAAGTCGGCGATGGTAAGCTCTAATCCCTCGTTTAGAGGAACTGTTGGTTCCCAATTCAACATACTTTTAGCCTTGGTGATATCAGGCTGACGACGACGCGGATCATCCTGGGGTAAGGGCTCATATTTCAGTTCAGCATCAGGGTTAATCATTTTCTGATCAGACTGAGCGAGCTCTAAAATGGTGTACTCACCTGGGTTCCCCAAATTCATTGGGCCAATATAGTCGCCATTCATAAGCCGAATAAACCCATCTACTAGGTCAGAAACGTAGCAAAAACTACGGGTTTGGGACCCATCGCCATAGACTGTTAAGGGAATACCCTGTAGCGCTTGCACAATAAAGTTACTCACGACTCGACCATCGTTTTCCAGCATCCGAGGTCCATAGGTATTAAAAATTCTGACTACTCGGATGTCCACATCATTCTGGCGGTGGTAGTCAAAGGCTAGGGTTTCAGCGACCCGCTTACCTTCGTCGTAACAGCTGCGAATACCAATGGTATTGACGCTACCCCGATATTCCTCAGGTTGAGGATGTACTTCAGGATCGCCATACACTTCAGACGTAGAGGCTAGGAAAAATCTGGCTTTGACACGTTTGGCCAATCCCAGCATATTAAGCGTGCCCATCACGTTAGTTTTGATGGTTTTAACCGGATTGTATTGATAATGGACCGGTGAAGCAGGGCAGGCTAAATGATAAATTTGGTCCACCTCTAACCGAATCGGTTCGGTCACATCGTGCCGAATCAGTTCGAAATGGGGGTGATTCAACCACTGAAGAACGTTCTGCTTGCGTCCTGTGTAGAAGTTATCTAAACAGATCACCTCATGGTTTTCGCCCATCAGTCGATCAATTAGATGTGAACCAATGAACCCGGCTCCACCGGTGACTAAAATTCGCATAATACTTATGAACTAATAAAACACCAATACAAGTTGGAAATGTTGGTAACCCATACGCTTTTCAAAAGCCAAGACTTTATCCATAGCGCTAGTTGAGTGATGTCCCTTAAAAATACGGTGTGTAATAGACTACTCGGGGACCATTGAGATTATCGCTAGCTGATGTAGCGAAAGGCACCATAGCTATGGACACCCCTCAATGTGTCTGCAATTTAACAAAATTTGCTGGTCAAACGATCGGCCGAAATGGGCATTCACTACAACTTCAAATCCTTTTTACAGGAATACCCAAAACCTTGTTTCAAATACCAATGGCTGGAACCCCGTGATTGGAGTGCCGATCAAAATGCTTATGGTTATGCAGATCAGCCCTATAGCTTTGCCAGTACATCTAGGTCAGTATTCTTCCAATCGATACCTGATTTAGTTCCCTGGCGATCATAAATATCACTGGCGGCGATAAAGTCGGCCACCGCGTCTTGCTTTTTCGCTAAGTTTGCCTGGGCTCGAGCTCGATTGTGCAGTGCTTCGGCCAGGGCCGGCTCACAGTCCAGCACTTTGGTAAAACAATCAGTGGCTCTGGCATAGGCACCCTCTCGATAGGCCAATACCCCTTGATTAAACTGATGACGAGCTTCTCCACTAATGGGTGTGGAAAGGTCGCTAATCGGAGTTGTAAAAGGAATTTGCTGCCCTAGGGGCTGTAGCGTCGTGGTTGCGATCGCACCTCCACCGATACCTAGAATGGCTACCATGACCGCTAGTACTATCCATCCGTTACTCGAAACGTCCATAATTCACCAATTCACCTTGTGTTGACTAGCAGTCTGATGTTTTTGCGTTATCAAGTGCCAAATAATTCTTACTAATATCCTGTTTGGCCAATGGGCCCTATGAAAAGATTTTATGAAGTCCTAAAGGTTACCTATGTTTAACCTATCCCCGCTCTAAACACCACTCGCAGCTTTATAAAATCTTTACCTTCAACAGGGATCCAATATCAACGGTTGCATTGGATTATCCTTACGCTAAAATGCCCGTAACTATGAACTGAAATGAACGTTATGGACGGGTCTACTTGTTAGAATTCCATGAAGTTCATTTCTTCAGGCCGTTTGGTTAGCAACAGGACCTAACGGTTTATGTACCACGAGTCTGGTTTGCTACAAAAACTCAATCACTGACCATCTAGAGGTTTTTTAATGCCTGACATGTTTCCCGGCATGAACCCTTACCTGGAACATCCCGACCTTTGGCCCACGATTCATCCACGGTTTGTCACCGCATTGGCCAACCTTCTACAGAAGGAAGTCTCTGACCGATATAACATCATTATTCGCAAACGGGTCTATCGTGTCAGCGGTGAAGATAGCCTTGTGGTAGAGCAGTCGGCTCAAGCAAATTGTGATCATGGTTCAACCGCCGCAAACGGTATAAATGGTTCGGCCTCCCAGCAGCCTATTCCCACTTACATTGCGGTGCCTCAAACAATCAAAGAAGACTATATAGAAGTCGTTGATCACCAAATTGGCACAACGGTCACCATTGTCGAAGTTCTCACACCGCAGAAAAAACGCCCAGGGCGTGGTCGAGAAAACTATGAACAACGCTGCGAGGCCATTTTCGGCAGCGACACCCATTTTGTTGAAATCGATTTATTGAGGGGATGGGAGCCCATTTCTGCCTATGGTCCCAGCGATACCGATTATCAAGTTTTGGTGAGTCGTAGCGATCAGCGCCCTAAGGCCGAATTGTATACGTGGCAGGTTAATGCCCCCATTCCGCCGCTCACGTTGCCCCTGAGCCGTCCCCAAGACGGAAAGGATGCTCAAGCTTCCTGTACGGTTGACCTCAAAAAGGCGTTGAATGATACCTATGCCGGCTCCACCTACAATTTTTCCATCAATTACGAACGGGATCCCATTCCGCCGTTACGTCCGGAGGCTAAGCGTTGGCTGGCAGCTCTCTTAGAGCAATCGGGGCTGCGGCAATCAAGCCAGATCACAAACAGATATGATGAGGTGAAACTCAAAAATCACAGCGCACATCTGCAGGCATGACCGGCCAAACCATTAACTATCCGCTCAACTCCCCTGGTTTAGACTCTCTTAGCTCCTCCAGTGCTCTAAATTCTAAGGGCACTGGTAAACTCCAGAAAAAGATTTGGAACTGGCGAGGTTACGACATTCAGTACGCCGTTGAGGGGCGTGGTGTGCCCCTGGTTCTGATTCATGGGTTTGGCGCATCCATTGGGCATTGGCGCAAAAATATTCCCGTTTTGGCAGCGGCAGGCTATCAAGTCTACGCTCTGGACCTGCTAGGGTTTGGTGGCTCTGAAAAACCGGCCTTAGACTATTCGTTAGATCTTTGGGAGGTGCTACTACGGGATTTTTGGCGATCCCATATCAGTGTTCCTGCCATCTTTGTGGGTAATTCCATTGGCGGGCTGCTGGTGTTGATGACGTTGGCTAATTCTCCTGATATGGCCAAAGGCGGGGTGCTACTCAACTGTGCTGGTAGTCTCAACCATCGCCCCGAAGATTTGCCTCGCCCCCTCAGCATCGTCATGGGGCTATTTAGCAAAGTAGTCAGTTCTCCACTAATCGGACCGCTGATTTTTGGCCAGGTACGCCAACGATTTCGCATCCGTGGTGCGCTCAAGCAAGTCTATGGCAATCGCGATGCGATTACACCTGAGCTGGTGGAAATCCTCTATCGTCCGTCCTGTGATTTAGGAGCTCAAAAGGTTTTTGCCTCAATTTTGACGGCTCCACCGGGGCCACGTCCCAGTGACCTATTGCCCCAAATTCATCATCCGCTGCTGGTACTTTGGGGAGAAACTGATCCCTGGACCCCAATTCAAGGTGCCAAGCTCTATCAAGAGATGGCAGATGATATCAAACAGTCTGTGACGTTTCAATCTATCCCCAATACGGGGCATTGCCCCCACGATGAACGTCCCGAGATTGTGAATGGGTTGATTTTAGAGTGGCTAAAATGTCGAGATTTTTAGCTGTCTTTCCTCGCCGTTTTAGCAAGACGGTATCTCAGCTTTAGGTTACTTGTAGATCAACGCATTTTCGTCTAGAACAAACACTGTCAGAGGCTTATTCCCATGGGAAACAACGGCTACATGGCTAGCAATAGTCAGGGTGTCAGACTGGCGATAAGCGTCTGGTAAAACTCAGACTTGTTCTCGATGTACATCCATCAGGTTTGGGGATGTCGCCACTGGAATCGCTACTAGATCCGCTGTCTGGGGTTTGATAATGACAAAGTAGCCTTGTTTATCAGTGGTGGGTACGTTGAAAAGCTTGTGATGTAAATCAACCACCATGGCTGCATGACCATCTATGTGGGTCAACCCTGTGTGTCCCAACCCACTGCTGTAGATCTGAGACTGCTTGACAACTTTATAGACCGTCTCAATTCGACAACCAAGGGTTAATTTCCCGAGGTGCATTGTAATCAGTCTCAGGGTGTCAGCGGCCGTGGCAGGAGGACGGATAGTCATGGCTGTTGCTGTAGAAGAGTTGCGATCGCACCTACAAATTCCTTCTCTATGTAGGGTTTTGTAAAATAGTCAGTGGCTCCCAAATGTTTGGCTAGGGTTTGATGTTTATGATTTCCCCGAGATGTCAGCATCACTGTTGGAATCTCAGCCCAAGCCGCATTAGCCCGTCGCTGACTCAGAAATTCAAATCCGTTTAGGCGAGGCATTTCCACATCACAGATGATCAGATTTGGTAAGGCTCCTCGCTGTAGTTGTTCTACTGCATCGCGGCCATCCTTAGCCTGTAGCACCTGGTATCCAGCCTTACCCAGGGTTAGGGCTAAGGTTCGGCGTAGTGCAGATGAATCATCAATAATCATCAGAGTTTGAGCCCGTGGGGGTGGAGACTGCATAGGGACTGGCATTGGTGTGCCAGCCTCAAACTGCACCAATGCCGCGCCATCAATCACGGGCACCAGGCTACCATCGGCTAACACGGTGCAGCCATTAACATAGCTCGGTGCAGCCACAGCCCTACCCAGAGGTTTAATCACCAGCTCTTGTTCAGTTACAATCTGTTCTAAACCCAGCGCTATCTGCCCCTGTCCCTGCTGAACAATTAGCATTGTGTTTTGACCCTGAACCCTATCTCTCCCCTGCAGCTCCTGCGGCAGTTGTTCTGGGACCTGACAGTGATAACTGAGATGCTCAGCCAAATCATAAACTGGGATGAGCTGTTCTCTCCAATGGAGAAATTGTTTGCCGTTAGCGTATTTTAGTTGGCGCTCATGGGGCCTTAAAATTTCCTCAATACTGTCGGAGGCAAGGGCTACCGCCGTTGTGCCAATACTCCCGACTATCAGCTTTGTTAGGGTTAATGTGAGGGGGATTTTAAGAGAGAATAGGGTGCCTTGTGCCGGACGTGTTGTGAGCAATATCTTGCCATTAAAAGCGTGTAAACTCTCTTTGACAACATCAAGTCCCACTCCACGCCCTGAGAGTTCACTGACCTGACTTGCGGTTGAGAACCCTGGTTCAAAGATGAGCTGCTGAATTTGCTGTTTCGACATAGCTGCTAGCTGCTCTGGCGAACGCAACTGTACTTCGACAGCTCGCTGGGCAATCCTGTTGATATCTATTCCTTGGCCATCATCGCTAATGTCAATGACCGTGTAGTTGCCCCGGTGATAAGCACGAATCTCGATGGTCCCCTCTGCAGGTTTATCTAAGGCGCGCCGCTTGTCAGTTGCCTCAATGCCATGGGAAAACGCATTACGCAACAGATGTAATAACGGATCATAGAGTTTTTCGAGCATGACTCGATCAACTAAAACCTCTGTGCCTGTTAACTTGAGTTGAACTGGTTTTTGATAGGTTGTTGCCAGCTCTCGGATGACTCGAGGAAATCGCTTTAATACTCGATCTAAAGGCACCATTCGTGACCACATCAGCTCGTCCCTCAGTTGGGTCAGCGTGCGGCGTTGATGTTCTAATAGCTGATTTGACTGTCCCGCAAACAACCCGACGTCATCGATTGACTCTGCTAACTGAAATACGTCTTCTAATATTTCTTCTAGCAATAAATTAACTTCGCCATAACTGTCCATTTCTAGAGAGTCAAAAGCGGTTTTAGTCAGATTAGAAGATGTTCCAGCCATCGTTCGTTCGGGAGCGATCAAGATTTGATCAGACAAACTTTGTAGCTGTTTGACAATGGTGCGAAATGATAAAAAACGTTGCCCCAGGCGGCGAACCGTACGTTGAAACTGATCATTCTGTAGCGACAGACTGTTGCGGTTAATGGATAACTCTCCCACCAAATTATCCATCCGCTCTAGACGGTCCAGCGAAACTTTAGCAGAGAGTCTTGGCTTCGGATTGGATTCAAGTACGGGTTGAGGGATATTAGGTGTGGGGGCAACAGTCGCAGGGATAGTCTCCGTTGGCAGTCTTGGCAGAGAGTTATAGACATCACCAATAAAGTTAATGGCCGAATCAACAGTATTGGGACTGTCTTTTGCGATCTTTGGCAATTCTAAATTGAGAATCTCAGACCCATCGTCAATATCCGCTGCTACCTCTGACTCAGGAGATGGAAGGTCAGACCAATGCTCTATTAATGGAGCTGGAGAGGATTCTGCCATCACAGCTTCAAAATCAGTCACTTCAACATCTAGTGTTGCAGCATCAGTCACTTCAACATCTAATGTTGCAGCTGTCTCCTCCGCATTACCCCAAATATCTTCTAGAGCCTGAACATCAGTAGGATGAGAGCCTGAGCCGATCTCATCATCTAACTTTTCCACTGAGGGGAATTCTACAGCCTCTATTGACCAGATTTCCTCTAGGCTAGAAACCTTGTTAGTGGCAGTATCTAATGGATCTAGGGTCGGAGCTATGCCATAGTTGGCTGATTCATCTAAGGCGTCGAGATCCAAATCTGCCAAATCAAAGTCATCAATTTGTCTAGAAACAGACGCGTCGCTGTAAGTAGCCCCATCAGGCCCAGCTATGGGACCACTAGCCATGGCTAGTAAACTATCAGAGGGCCCATCAAGACTTTCCCTCGCACCATCGAGAATCGCCGTGCGAGCATTATCCACATCCTTCAGCACCTGCTCAATAACCGGTAATGGCTGATTCAAATGCTGAGCTGCTGCTGTCTGAGCCGTGGTCATGATCGCGGTAAATCCTGACAGTTCTATTAGCTCTGCAAACCCAGTTAATATCTCAATCTGTATTTGTAGCTCTTCGCCACACTCATAGTGATGGGGATTCGCTAAAATATATTGTAATCGTGTCAATACCTCCGCCACATCCACCTCAAAAATTGAGGCGACAATATCTACTCCCAGATCAACGGCACTGGGCATAAAGCTATCGGTGGCATCCAAGGCGGGACCCAGGCGGTTTTCTAGCTCGCTAAAGATCAGTTCAAATGCGGCTAGGGCTTGTGTTTCATTAAAGGTGCCCGTGTCGATTTGCGACTGCAGGGGATGACGTAGGCAATCGTAGGCGCGCAGCAGCAGAGTTTCCAGCTCCGCATCGACAATCACCGCATCGCTGTATAACGCCTTAAATGCATCTTCTAAGCGATGGGCAATGGTTTTAATCGTATCTAAATCAACACTGGCCGCCCCTCCCTTAATAGAGTGAGCCGCTCGCATAATCTCATGGACCTTGGGCACAGTCACCTCTGGTCGCAGATTGAGCAGTCCAGTCTCAATAATGTCTAACAGTTCAGACGCTTCTTCAATAAAAAATTGGTAGGCCTGATCGCGAATATTGGGGTCGATGGTCATGACAGGTTAGCCATTGATGTCAAGGGTTCAAACAACATGGTGTTGGCCTAGCTCACCTTAAACTGGCTCACACTCTCCAGGAGTGTCTGGGAGATTTCTAGCAAATCCCTAAAGGATGTGGACACTTTATTGGCATCAGACGATGTCTTCTGAGCAATATTGGCCACATCTTTCATGACGCTAGTGACACTTTCAGAGCTTTCAGACTGGGACAGGGTCGCTTGGGTGATTGAGTTCACCAGGCTCTTCATTTCAGTTGTAACTTGGGCAATGCTATTCAAGCTTTCACGAGTCTCATCGACTAGCTGTGTGCCCACCACTACCTGCTCGGTCCCTAATTCCATGGCTTCCACGACTTCATTGGTTTCTGCTTGAATTTCAGCCACCAGATTCTCAATCTCTGTAGTTGCTTCCGCCGACTGCCGTGCTAGCGAACGTACCTCATCTGCAACTACGGCAAATCCTCTTCCCTCTTCACCGGCACGGGCCGCCTCAATGGATGCGTTTAGGGCCAATAGGTTGGTTTGGGCTGCAAATTCATTAATCAGATTAACTACGCCGGAAATCTTTTGGGACGATTCGCCCAGCCGCTTTACCTTTTTAGCTGTTACAGCGACTGTTTCCCGAATGGCAATAATACCTTCTACGGTCCGGTCCATGGCCGCATCGCTTGAGGCTACCGTCGCTGTTGTTTGTTTTACAATAGCCTCAGCCTGATCGGCGTTGGTCGCGACCGCTCGAATGGACTCCACTACTTGGTCTAACTGCTCAAGGGCGACAGTAATTTCTTGGGTTTGCTGTTGGGCTGCGACCGAGAGGTCTTGTACAGAAGATTCGTTTTGACTGGCGGTGATTGTGACCTGCTGTGACGCCATCTGAACTTGACCGACAATTTTTTTCAAACTTGAAATGGTGGCATTGTAGGAATCAGCAATAGTGCCTATTTCATCGGCAGTTACCTGGGCCCTCACGGTCAAGTCGCCTTGACTGACTGGGTCCACTTCTAACATTAGCTCTAGGGCTCGTTTTTGGAGGCTCTCCTTTAACGCTTTCTGTTCTGTTGCTAGTGTAGAGAACTGCTGTACCGTCATTAATACGCCTAGCTGGCGGCCCAGTTGGCTACAGAAGCTGATCTCTGGAGCTGTCCATATGTGTAGTCCTTGGGCATGGTGAATTGTCAATAACCCAAATAATCTGTCTTGGTTAACGACTGGAATGACCAACGCAGATTTAACCTGGAGCGTCTGCCATCTCTGACGTAGAGCGTCAGATAAGTCGGCAATGGCTATATCATCGGCAATTAACAACTGACCGTTGGTATAGTTCTCAATTTCAGTTTGAGAAATGAGCAGACGGGGCACAGTTTCATCAAAAATGCTAGATTGCTCAGCGGTGATCGACTCATTTTGTCCTAATACTTGATCGCCGTCTATGCGATAGAGTGCTACACGATCAGACCTTAGGAAAGTACGCACCTGCTCAACAAAGAGATTTAGCTGGGTCTGATTATTTTCACTCTCTAAATCGCCGGTAATTGTGGTGGCCGAAGCTAATAGCTTTGACTGTTGTGCGGTCGTTTGTTGCTCATTGTTAAACTGTTTGAGCTGTGCCGCCATTTGGTTGATGTTACTGCCCAACTGGGCGATCTCATCTTGGCCAACTATCTCTAACCGGGTACGTAAGTCTCCTTTACCAATTTTATTGACTGCGTCAGCAGCTTGTAAGATTGGCTGTGTGAAGCGACGGGTTGACCAAATAGCTAAACCAGTGGCCACGCCTGCTGCTGTTAATGTTCCTAGTGCGATCGCAAAAAATAATCGCCGTTGCGTTGCCTTTAATAACGATAGATCTACTGACGTTACAGCACTCCAGTTCAAATCAGGGAGCCCATCATCAAAAGACGTCCAAGGGGAAAACCCCACCACTTCTTGTTTGCCGGTTAAAACATTTTTTGCTTTTACCGCTGCACCCTGTTCACCCCGAACAACACCGGCAATATCAGGAAAAATGTCAGCTAGGGTCAAAATCTCAATGTCCTCAGCGGTGGATAATTCCACAGGTTGGCCTGCTGAATTAATAGGAATAATATAGCCAGCTGCCGGAGAAAGAAATACATCTCCAGATTCACTGGCTAAATAATACTCGTTACCGTCATTACCAAAGCTGCTGAGGACTGCTTGTAAAGCCTCAACCGGAATACGGGCCCGCACATAGCCCACGGGCTGTCCAGTTACTTGGTCCTTCACCACAGATGCCGAATAGATGCTAAATTCTCCAGAGGTGGTGGAAATTAGTGGCTGACTCAGGATAGGTCCATTCGCTGCCTTGGCGGCTTGAATATAAGATCGATCAATATGATTGGTCAGCTTTTTTCCTTGAGATGTCTGGGCAAGCGGATTACCGTAAAGATCAAAAAAAGCAATGCTGCTGTAGATACCGTCATAGGAAGCCATCATTTGATCGAGGGTCTTGGCTTTCTTTTGGGCCGTAACGGTTCCCCGTAATGTTGGATCAGTAAAAATATTTAAGCTAGCTAAAAATTGAATATCCGAATAGCGATCCTGCATAAAGAGATCTACAACTAACTGCAAATCGCTCACACGGACCTGTTCTTGTTCTTCCAACTTTTCTAATGTCCCTTGGTTGGCAATACTATAGGCAATTGCTCCCACTCCTACCACCGGTAGCGTTCCTAACAGTATTGCCAGCAAGGAGGCCTTCGTTCTTAACCCCATGTTCTGCCACCAAGTTTTCAGGTTGCCTTGGCGTGGAGCTGCTTGGGTTGATGGGCGTGCCGCCATCTCGAGTGGAGACTTGGTGACCAAACTAGCTAATAAATCATCAGACTGCATTGTCTCAGCCAACGTTTTGTTAGGACGATTACCCTTACTGTCAGACTGTTTTGGTGTGCTTAGCGTCATGGAAAATACCTCAAATCCAGAGAATAAATCGGGCGTTGCTTCGCTTTGGGATGGCTTTATCTGCAAGATGCTGGCGTAGGGCATGTCTTACAGACCGGTGTATTCCTTGAATCAGCAACGGCACAAATCGAATAGGGGGGACTAGGCTGGCATGTGGTCAAATATTGCTGGACCATCAAGGAGGGTGAGAATCTCACCAGTAGAGTTCAACCAATAGCCCCGTAAAAATGGCACTAATGCTTCAGATACAACAGTTGGAGACTGAATATCATCTAGGGACAACAGTTCTATGCTTTCTACCTGTTTGACCCATAACCCTAGATGATATCTTTCAGCTGTCTCTACAGAGCGTTGCTCTAATAGCAAAACATCGTAGTGAGTGGATAAGATGGGTTGCTGCTGCCGTGATGATACTCCTAGCAAATTTGCGGTATCTATAATCCACAGGACCTCTCCGCGCCAGTTATAAATCCCCATGACCCAAGGCGGTAAATGGGGCATGGCCGTAATTTTTGCGGCTTCAACTTTTAGCACCGCCACCAATTGCTCGACTGGCAACAACGCTGTCATGTCGGCTGATAAACTAAATTTTAGAAACTGCGTCATCACTGACGTCTGAGGTAGTTCCTGTGGGGACAATTGCATGGTTTCTAATGGCTCATTAGTCCAAGACTATTCCGGGAGTGAAAGACGGTTTAGAGTAAACTTAGGATTGAGAATTTAATTAAGCCCTACTTCTTGCCGTACAGGTGTTCCATGGAACGCCCCTGCAGATGCAATTCTTGGATCTTATACAATCCTTATCCCTTACTAACTGATGCTAAAGCTTGATCAGCTGTTTAACTGTTTTAGATAACTCCGCTTGATCAATCGGTTTTGTCAGATAGGCATCGGCTCCTTGTTTTTTGCCCCAAAATTTATCCATGTCAGTATCCTTGGTAGAACAGATAATAATAGGAATACTGCTAGTGGCTTCTTCTGCTTTAAGATCGCGACAGATTTCAAATCCACTACGGTCTGGTAACACCACATCTAACACGATGATGTCAGGTATTTGAGCGTTCAACTGTGCTATGGCATCGGCACCATTGGCCGCTGTCATTACGGTCAAGCCATCCTGGGTTAGGCATTTAGTCAGCATCTCCAGAATAGTTTTAGAATCGTCAACAACTAATGCTAGTCCCATGGATTTATCCCATTCCAATAAACAAAAAATTAGCCTGAGCAAACCCTTATCGCGGATGCCTAGAACACGTCGTCACCATTATTCCCATCAATAAGACTTAAGTGACGATTTCCAATTGAAGTAACGATATGTGTTACCCATGGGCTCAACCACTCTAGAGTTCCACTGATGCCTGTTTAGAGAGCTGTCGTTCGACAACAGATAAAACCTGATGCGGATTGATAGGCTTACTTAGAAACGCTGATGCTCCTACCATTCTGGCCCTCATTCGATCAATCATGCCGTCATTTCCAGTCAAAATTACAATGGGGATTTCTTTAAAAGAAGATATCCGACGTAGCTGATTGCAGAGTTCATAGCCATTTGTGCCAGGCATCACAAGATCGAGAAAGATCAAATCAGGCTTTTTGGATAACAATATGGCAATAGCCCTTAATGGATCTTGAATACAATGAACTTGATAATCTGCGGTCCCCAACACTTTTTCGAGGGCCCGACAAATTGCTGGACTATCGTCTATACACACAATCAGGGGACCTTTTGGGGACTGATCTAATAGTTTGAGGGATGATATCGGTGGCTGAAGGTCATCAATATCAATCAGCTCCACGGTACCTTGCTGAACATGGGGTAAGAGCGACACTGAGAGAGAGACAAGATCACGATTTACCTTAGCACTGAGATCCCTGAGGGTGAGTTGCCCGGTGAGCATCATAGTCAGGGTACGATACAACGGCTCGGGAACTTGTTTTTTAAGCTCTAGGGGATGACGAATAATCGGGGCTAAATCAGGCGATCGATCGCCTAATTTAGCATCCAGCCAAGATTGCCAAAGCATTCTAGCTTTATAGATTATGGTGTCAGCATTTACAAGCAAAAGCTGGTTTGATAATCTATGCTCAGGTTTGACTTGATAGACCACCTCGCGAGTCTGACTAATATCGAAGAAGACCTCTACAAGAATGCTTTGAATAATTTGGCTGATTTGCTCACGAGATATCTTTTGCTGACTGTACCAAAACCCTAACAGCTGATACTCCCAACAGGGTAAGTTTTGATTGCCGTCTAATTTGGATAGCTTGCTTAATTCGGTTTTGAGGGTTGATAGTTCTACGTAAAGGTCAGGGCAAAAGTATTTGACATAGCGATACCAACGACGCATCGGCTGTTTACCGCCCATTACATAGAGCAAGCGCCCCATGTAAAATTCAAATGTCCACTCAGTACTGTGGGCCGCAAGCTGCAATTGCCCATTAAACTGACTTTGCTTGAGCAACCCAAAAAGACGACTTTGTTTTGCTGCCGTAAACTCACTAATAGTAATGACAGACTGTTTAGTGGCCATTGATAGGGTCATTGTAGTGACAGGGTAAACAGACTCGATGATGCTAAAAATGTGTTGGTTAAGCCCCTGTGGTAATGAGAGTTTAGGTTAAGAGCCGATTAACGCTCAGCTTTGGGGGCTGCCGATTGCATTAAGTCTCTTTCTATAGACGGGAAAAAAGTATCGGGTAGTAATGCACGCCGAGAGAAGTCTGGATAGGCTTCAAGGCTATGTTCGCTTAGATCTAGCCCTATGGATTCGGCCTGGAGAGAGACCCGTAAACCAAAGGCATATTGCAATATGGACCAGATTATCAGGGTGCTCACACCCACAAAGATAGCCACCGTAGCGATTCCCATTAGTTGAATCAGAAGAGGCTGGATATCACCCCCCATTAGAACCCCCAGAGAAGGGCCAGAGACCTAGGGATGGCACGGAATGAT
>CALBPH010000839.1 GCA_937899365.1 uncultured Leptolyngbya sp. | reverse complement strand
GAGAGGCTCAGCAACACCGACTATTTTATTAGCGCTTACATATCTTTCTATTCTGACAACTCTACTTAAAGGTTTAGCTATTTGTAATGGCAGAAGATCGGCGACCCTGGTTTAAAACCCTGTTTTGTGTGCGCGGTTCCGTCATCCAGGCGGTGTTGCCCAGGGTCGGCATGTGTACCGGGTTTTCCTTGTTGATAACCCTGCTGCACAATGCGGGTATCCCGGTCTCTTGGCCGGTATTGGGTAGCGTGGTCCCCAGTCTGGTGCTGGGGTTGCTACTGGTGTTTCGTACCAATGCCTCCTACGAGCGCTTTTGGGAAGGCCGCAAGCTGTGGGGCACCATGATCAACACCGTTCGTAACCTGGCCCGTCAGATCTGGGTGTCGGTGGATACCAGCCGTGGGTCTAAAGAACAGGCATTAAAGCTGCTGGTGGCATTTGCGATCGCAACCAAACAGCATCTGCGGCAGCAGCCCTGCCAACAAGAACTACGACATCTCGTCTCCCCCACCCAGCTCGATAAACTCCTAACCATGAACAGTCCACCGTTAGAAATAGCCTTTTGGCTAGGTGACTATCTTCAGGTACAACAGCTAAAGGGACGCATCAATCGCTACCAGCTCCAGGCCATGACCCAACAAGTCAATACCCTGGTCGATGTCCTAGGCGGCTGCGAACGCATCCTCAAAACACCGTTGCCTCTGTCCTACTCCATTCACCTCAAACAGCTGCTAGTCATGTACTGTATGGCACTGCCGTTTCAAGTGGTCAATGAACTCAACGTCTGGACCATTCCAGTGGTTGCCCTGGTGGCCTTTGCCGTCTTTGGTGTTGAAGAAATTGGCCTAGAAATTGAAAACCCCTTTGGCTGCGACCTTAACGATCTGCCCCTAAATGCCATCTGTCAGACCATGGAGCGCAATATTCAAGACCTGGTTACCCTAACACCCAGTATCGAAAAGAACGAACAACAGCCCTGGCAGATTACCACCCTGCATTAAGTCAGCTGTGTGCCGGCAGCTCACAACACCGACCATCTCTAAAAGTAGAAAGATTGCAATAAAATCTGGCGTTACTGATCCTCGATATGATTTTTCTCTGCGAGATACTGTCACACAGCATATCTACCGATCGGTTGATCCTCTAAATCAGCAACGGCTTAAATCTTCATCAAAAACATACAACCATTACAAGCCCATATTGACCACCAGGCTGCACTCCTTCAGAAAATAGTGCCTTAAAATCAAAAATTCAGAGCTTCCCGTCTGTCCTAACACCTTCGCTTACCCAGGACAGAATCAGAATAGTTTAGAGAATGCCTATATGTATGTGAATTGTTGGTTCTACAGTTACGCCAACCTTATTCACTAACGATGTCCTAACACATAATCGACCCATAGAGTATCCAAACATTGACCTAACTTTTCCAAGGGTGAGTCGCACACTATGAGGTCTAAACGCCGTCTTTCTAGTCTAGGTAATCAATTTACCAAAATGCTGACGATTGTTTTCGTTGTCGGCATTCTTACCAGTGGGTTAATTCTCTCAGCTGCTATCCGTCAGAAAGTTGAGGGACAAACAGTACAGCAGGCAGAGATATTAATCCAGACCATGAATGCTGTCAGAACCTATACCAGTAGCAAGGTAAATCCCCAGCTAGCAGACGAGCTAGCCGAATCCTCAACGTTTATTCCTGAAACCGTACCCGCCTACTCAGCCCGAGAAGTCTTCGAAGAGTTTCGCTCCGCAGACACCTACAAAGACTTTCTTTACAAAGCCGCGCCGCTCAACCCCACTAACACCGAGGATAGAGCCGACAAGTTTGAAACCCAAATCATCAACCGGTTTCGTGAAAATGTCGAGCTAAATAAGCTCAAGGGTTATCGCACCGTTGACGGTCAAAAGCGCTTATACATTAGCCGCCCCCTCACCGTCACCAATGAAAGCTGTCTAGAATGTCACGGCAGCCCCTCAGCCGCCCCCGACAGCATGATAGCCACCTATGGTAGCGAAAATGGGTTTGGCTGGAAGTTAGGAGAAACCATCGCTGCACAGACCGTTTACCTACCCTCTAGTCAAGTATCCTCCGAGGGCAATCGTCATCTTCTACTGGTGGTCGCTATTTTTAGCGGTGTCTTTGCCGTGGTCATTAGCGTCATCAGTCGCTTACTAAAGACAACGGTAATTCATCCCTTAGGGCAGCTCAACAAACTCATCCGTGACATTAGCTTGGGCCAGCGAGTAACCCTGTCAGACCCAGCAAATGAGTCCACTGCATTGAGCAGTCTAATCGCCCGTACCGATGAGCCAGGGCAGCTAGCCCGAGCATTTGAGCATATGGCCAATGAAGTCGTACTTCGGGAACAGTCCTTAAGCCATGCTAAAGAGAATGCTGAGGCTGCCACCCAAGCAAAAAGTGACTTTTTAGCCAACATGAGTCACGAGCTACGCACCCCTCTCAACGCCATTATCGGCTATAGCGAGATGCTGGCCGAAGACGCCGACGATCTGGCCGTGGAAGATGCCCAGACCGATCTTTACCGTATTCAAGAAGCCGGTAAACAGCTACTCACACTGATTAACTCCGTCCTCGACCTATCCAAAATCGAATCCGGTCGGATGGAAATGTTTATAGAAGAATTCTCAATTTCCTTCTTAGTCGAGCAGGTGGTTGACGTACTCAATCCGTTAGTCCAGAAAAACGGCAACAAGCTAATCGTCCATCATGAAACAGAGGTTGACACGATTGTGGCAGATCGTCCCAAAGTGCACCAAAGCTTGTTAAACCTGCTAAGCAATGCCAACAAGTTTACCCAGGACGGAACCATTGCCCTAACCGTTTCATCAACCACCCATAGGGGCCGACCATGGATTGACTTTATTGTCACAGACACAGGTATTGGCATGACACCCGACCAACAAAAGACGGTATTTGAAGCCTTCGCCCAAGCCGACAACTCAACCACCCGACAGTTTGGCGGCACCGGTCTCGGTCTGACTATTACCAAACAGTTTGCTGCCATGATGGGGGGAGACATCATGGTAGAAAGTCAGTTCGAAAAAGGATCTCAGTTCACCCTGCGATTACCCCAGACAGTTGAAGGTGGCAGCGAGTTAATACCTGAAAAGCTTCCCTGGATTTTGGTACTGCAAGCAAAAGAAAAGAACGAAGAAATCGTGACACGCATGCTGCGACAAGAAGACTGGGTCGTCAAATGTGTGGACAATAATGCCGATGCCTTGACCCTATCCCAAACAGATCTTCCTGCTTTAGTACTCATTGACCTCAGCTTAGAACCCGATGCCATTCAGTGCATCAAATCCTTGCGAAAGACACCACAGTTCGAAGAAATCCCCATTATTGCCATGGCTAACTCAGCCATCGAAACAGAAGTAAGTATCCAAATTGCGAACGATATTCAAAGTATCTACTATCGCAATGACTTGAACTTGCAAGACTTCCTAGAAGAATTACAGGTGTGCGCTGTCACTTAACTTCTGCACGAAAATTGCAGCGTCACAGCGACCTATCTATTCTATTCAGGCTACTTTCAGACATCGCTGAGTGTTTAAAATCTATCAATAATTATTCACTATGACTAAAATCTTATTAGTAGAAGACAATGCATTAAATCGCAAGATGCTGAAACGACGCCTGCGACATTGTGGGTACGATGTTTTGGTCGCAACCGATGGTAATCAGGGCGTGGCGTTAGCCATTGAACACCAGCCAGACTTGATCATCATGGATACGGATTTACCCGTTATAGATGGATGGCAGGCAATCAAAATTATTAAAGCCTCCGTTGCAACAGCCAACATTCCAGTGCTGGCGCTAACACCTGAAACCAAATCAGGTAACTGGAAAATCGCCTTAGAAGTAGGCTGCAACGACTACGACACAAAACCCCTCGTTCTAAAACGTCTTCTCGGTAAAGTCGAGACTCTACTAGGTATAGCCTCAGCCAAAACACAGCCTCAACAAACTTCGCTGGCAGACTCCTTAAACTCAGCCTTTTCCACACTACAGAGTCGTAGCTCATCCCAAAGCCCTGGCCAAATTCCCACCATTAGTGAGTCATCCAACGGGCTTTTAAACGATCGCTATGAGATCGCCCAGGTGCTAGATAGCAGTTCTTTTGGGCAATGTATGTTGGCAAAAGACCTAAAGGCGGCAGCACCTGAGTTGGTCATTATCAATACGTTTAACTTGCCCGTCGACCATCCGGCCCTGCTGACGCTTGTGCGTAAGTCTCTAGTGTCAGAGATGAATTTTTTAAGGGCGCTCAGCCAACAGGATGATATTGCCACCTGTCTCGACTATTTTGAGCAAGATGACATTTTTTACTGGGTGCAAGCCTACGTAGTCGGCACCTCTTTGGCCGATGAGCTGGGCGGAGCCCAATCGATGGGAGCTGTTCTAAAGCTGACCCACAATCTGTTAAGTACGGTGCAGCCATTCCACCAGAGCCAGATAGTCCATTGCGAATGTCACCCCCACAGTTTTATTCGCCGTCAGTCTGACAGTCGTATCGTTTTAGTAGAGTACGGTCTGTTGAAGCGAATGTTTGTTAACCTACGCTCCCATTCACTGCCCTATCGCCAGGCGCTGTTAAAGCAGGGACAGTATCAGCCCGCTGAACAACGGGCGGGCAACCCTCAATGTAATAGCGATATTTATGCCATTGGCATGATCGTACTACAGGCACTAACGGGGCAGTCTCCGGAATGGCTAGTAAGCGTTAGCGGTCAGCAAAGTTTGACCGCTTTGATAAAAGCAGATGCCAAAATTATCAAACTGTTTGAGCGCATGGTGAGCCCTAATCACCATCTCCGCTTTGAGTCTGCCAGTGACGCCCTGGCCTCGTTACCCTTGGGGTTAACACCCAAAGAACCCACCTATCAGCAAGCGCTTTCGTCTTAGACCTGTCGAAATATTGCGAATGGCTTAGTTTAGCGACGCTAGGAAGGTTATAACAGGGAAAGTTGATGTTGGTTGTTTATGGCCCTTCCTACCCAGACGGTTCCTGTTGAGCTAGACGACGGCTCGACCCTGTATGTGAAAGTAGATGCGCCCATGGGGCGGCGAGATGTGTCCGGTGGTAGCACCGGGCCAGCCAAGTCGTTTGAGCGGGTTACCTCGTCAATTGAGGGGATTGTAAAAGCCATTGCAAAGCCGATCAATGCGGCACAGCCAACCAAGGCGAGTGTCACATTTGGGGTGGAGGTGGAAATACAGGAAGGGGTACTGATTGCGGCGTTGGCAAAGGGCTCAGCAACGACAAGTTTGGAGATTACCCTAGAGTGGGAAAAGCCTTAGGGGCTGACCTTATGGGATATGCGAGGGGCGGCTTTGTGCCTGCCATTGGATACGTATGGCCTAATGGGGATAGGTTGTGACCACAATCCGCATTGATGAGCTATTGCAACAGTGTACGGTCAAGCTGTCGGTGCTAGAAACCGGGCAAACGGGCACGGGCTTTTTTATTGCCCCCGGATACATTCTGACCTGTAGACATGTAGTACACAACGCTCAGACCTGTTCGGTACGCTATGGAGAAACCGAGGATTTTGCCACGGCTGAGGTGGTAAGCAGATCCGCAGACATTGACGTGGCGCTGCTTACGGTTAAGTCTCCCGTAGAAAGTGTGCCCTGTGCGATGCTCAATAAGGCCTTGCAACCTGTGGATAATTTATTTTTATTTGGGTATCCAGAGCGTGATTTTCCCAATGGGTGGCCGGTGACGACCCGTCATGAGGGCATTACACCAGGACCACCGCGAGAAATAAAGTTCAAAGCGGGGCAGATTACACCGGGGATGAGTGGGTCGCCGTTGCTAAATTTGCGCACGGGAAAGGTGTGTGGCATGGTGACGTTTACGCGGGATGAGGGCAGTGCCCTGGGGGGTGGTGTGGTACCAGCGGATGATATTTGGCAGTGTTTGCCGGAGGCGGTAAGACGAGCAAACCGCGAGTTTCACCAGCAAGATGGGCGGTGGCGGCAGGCGTTGCCCCAGGCAAGAGAAGCGAGCCAAACATCGATTAGCCAATCCGTTGACGGTAATCAAAACATCGTTGTGGGTGCCACCAGTGGGACCACCACCATTATTAGCAACCAAACAATTGAAACCATATTGCCGACTCCAGTTCCCTCATTAACTGGGATTCCGAGTAATTTACAGGAGCGGGGTAGCCATACATTTGTGGGCCGCGATCAAACCCTAGAAGAACTACACGCCAAGCTCCATACGAGTCAAACCCTGGCGATTACGGCTTTGCAGTGCATGGGCGGCATTGGCAAGACCGAGATGGCGGTGCAGTATGCCCAGGGGTATAAAGAACAGTACCCCAGCGGCGTGTGTTGGCTCAGCGCCCGTGGGGCAGAGGTGGGTACTCAGCTGGTGAACTTTGCGGTAACGGTGTTAGGGTTACCGCAGCCGGAGGGGGAACTAGCAGGCCAGGAGCAGTCTGTGTGGAATCGGTGGCCTCGGCTAGACAATGGGGAGCGTGTGCTGCTGATCTATGACGATGTGGCAGACTATGGGGACATTGAGGGTCTGCTGCCGACGGATGAGCGGTTTCAGGTGCTGCTGACCACGCGGTTGCAAAATTTGGCAGCTGGGATAGAAGATTTTCGGCTGGAGCTGTTGAGTAAAGAGGCGTCACTGCAGCTATTGCGGAAAATTGTTGATGGCGCGGGGACTAATCGCATTGATGCGGAACTGGCTATTGCTGAGGCGCTGTGTGAGCGGGTGGGGTATTTACCCCTGGGGTTGGAGCTGCTGGGGTATTTTTTGAAGAATAAGCCCAGGATGTCGTTGGCAAAGCTACAGCAGCGGCTAGAAAAGAATCGGTTGAATGCTAAGGCGTTTCAGGCGGCGCATCCGGGGATGACGGCAAAGCTGGGGGTGTATGAGGCGTTTGAGCTGAGCTGGGCTGAGCTGAGTGAAACGGCGCAGGGGATGGCCTGCTGGTTGAGTTTGTTTGGGTTGGCCCCGATACCGTGGGGGTTGGCAACGGCGCGGGTAAATGGGGAGGAGCAGGATGATTGGGACGATACGCGGGATGATGAGCTGCTGAAGCTGAGTTTGTTGCAGGATTTGGGCGGAGATAGCTATCAGCTGCATCAGCTCGTGCGGGAGTTCTTTTTAGCGAAGCTGGAGGAGCAAGCAGAGACAGAGCGCCTAAAGGCAACGTACTGCGCCTTGATGGTTAAGGTAGCTAAGGGCATTGGCCAAAGTTCAACAAGAGAGTTGACCCAGCAGCTAACTCCATTAATTCCCCATCTTGAGGAAGTTCCCCGAACCTGGAAAGACAGCCTAAGTGAAGAGGACTTTCTCTATTCGTTTAGTGGATTAACACTTTTCTACTACAGTCAAGGCAATTATGGCATAGGTGTCGAATGGGCAGTGCAGGGAGTCGATGCAACTAAAGAACGTTTTGGAGAAGAGCATCCGGATGTGGCGACGAGTGTGAACAATTTGGCTGGATTATATCGGTCTCAAGGTCGTTATGAAGAGGCGGAACCGCTGTACGTCGAGGCCTTGGGGATGAGGAAAAAGCTGCTGGGTGCGGAGCATCCGTCTGTGGCGACGAGTGTGAACAATTTGGCTGGCTTATATCAGAAAGGAAGAGCAAAAGTCTGAGCTCCAGACAAAGTAC
>CALBPH010000838.1 GCA_937899365.1 uncultured Leptolyngbya sp. | reverse complement strand
GCAGGAATGGTGAAGAAAAATGTCGCCCCTTGTTCTACAGCAGCATCTGCCCAAACCCGTCCACCATGACGATGCACTGCACGCTGAACCGAAGCAAGGCCAATCCCAGTTCCTGGAAATTCATTAAAGTTGTGTAAGCGTTGAAAAACACCAAAAAGCTTATCGCGATAAGCCATATCAAACCCAGCCCCGTTATCCTTAACAAAGTAGACAGTTTCAGAAGATTCCTGAGCCTCAATGGACATAACGCCAAACTCGATGCGGGCAGTGGGATGGTGGCTTGTGAATTTCCAGGCATTTTGTAAGAGGTTCATCAACACCACCTGCATCAGGGCAGTGTCTGCAAAAATCGTTGACCCAGAGGCTATAAAAATCTCCACCTGTCGATCAGGTTCAGATGTTTGTAAATCATGTAAAACCTCTTGGGCGATAGCACTCAAATCAACCGTGGTGTAGTGCAATTCGGAACGAGACACCCGCGAGAGCCTCAACAAATCATCAATTAAATCACCCATGCGATTGGCATTGGCTCGAATTCGATCAAAATAATCTTGTCCTTCTTGATTAAACAGTTCGCCGTAATCTTCCAGTAACGCCTGGCTAAATCCATTAATCGCACGCAGCGGCGCCCTAAGATCATGGGATATGGAATAGGCAAAGGATTCTAATTCATGGTTAGACGCTTCTAATTGCTCCATAGACTGACGAATTTGTTCTTCAGCTTGTTTACGTTCAATCTCATGCTGTTGTCTCTCACTGATATCACGACATACCCGAATCATATCTCCACCGGGGGTGAGCGTAAGAGAGATCTCTACCGGAAAAACCGTACCATCTAAACGTTTTGCTGTAGTTTTTCCACGCCAAAAACCATGCTGTCTAACCTTGGGGAGAATGTCTTGCTCAAAACGCTCTATTTCTTCAGGGTAATAGAGTACTTTCCAGGACTGCCCTAGCAGCTCATCAGCATCAGTATAGCCAAATAAATCTAGCTTTGACTGATTCATAAAGACATAGCAGTCATCCCGCAAAATACTAATACCATCAATAGAGGCTTCAATGGTTCTGAGATGACGTTGAATAACAATTTCAGCTTCTTTGATGGCAGTAATATCTCGGCCCACAGCCTGAAATTCCATCGCATTGCCATGGACATCAAAAAAGCCACGATCGGTCCACTGTTGCCAGCGAAGAACATTGTTCGGTGCGATCATCTGGTGTTCGTAGGTAATAACCGGTTCCTCGCTCGATAAGGTGTTGAAAATTTGCTGGACAGTTTCTCGATCTGCTGGGGATAGTAGATCTAAAAAATTAGTACCAATCAGCTCTTCGGATGAACTCTGAAAGTATTGACAGTAGGCATCGTTGACAAATGTCAACGTGCCATCAGGTAAAAAGCGACAAATTAATTCAGTCTGGTCAGCCACAATACTTTGATAATATGCTTGACTTGCTTGCAGCTCTGCTGTGCGTTCTGTCACCTTAGCTTCTAAGCTACGATTTAACTCCTCCAGGGCAGTCTGGGCTCGCTGTCGTTCAAGTTCAGCCGCTGCCCGGGCAGCAAAAACACGGAGAATTTGTTGGGCTCTTTGAGGTGTGGCGATCGCTTGTGGGTTCATCACAAATAGATGGCCAATAGCGTCTCCTTGGGCATTACACAGCACAATACCTAAATAGCTTTCGACATCAAGATCAACAAGATCTTGATCATGGGGAAACAATTGCTGAACATTAATATCGCAGTAAAATTCTCCCGCTTGAAAGACTTGTTCACAAGGAGTATCCGCTATAGGGTAACTATAACGCGGCAGCAGGGTGTCTTGCCCCCAAAATGCCAGCGTATGCAGGGTATCACCAATCTTTTCAGTGACGATGGCATAGGTCACCTGTAAGGCTTCAGCAATATGACGCACCAGAGCGGCAAAAAAGTCTTGACCTGTTGTGGCAGCCGTACCTTGAATCAGGTTTTGTAACGCCAGTTCTGCTTGTTTACGCTCAGTGATGTCAAGGGCAGTACCAAATAACCGAATAACTTGTCCCTGGGAATTCTGTTCGACTTCTGCTCGACACTCATAGTGGCTCACCGTACCATCCGGTCGCACCATACTATGCTCCAGCATGTAAGGGATGCCTGATGTGATTGCCCGTTCGTTTAGAGTTTGCAGGTACTGACGTTCGTCTGCCTGAAGCATCTCTAAGTAGTCCGTATAGGAGGGTGCTGTTTTAGAAGGCTTTAATCCATGAATGTGGAACATTTCTGGAGACCAGGTGATTGTTTGAGTAACAACATCTAGTTCCCAGTTACCGACATGGGCGACTCGTTGAGCTTCCAACAGATTAGCCTCACTGTGACGCAATTGCTCATCTGCCTGCTGACGTTCAATGGCAATCCCTGCAATATGCGCCATTTGCTCAATAATCTTGAGCTCATAGTTTTTGGGTGATCTAACATCCCGATAATAAAGTGCAAATGTCCCTAACACTTGGTTGTCTCGATTTCTAATGGGTGTAGACCAACAGGCTTGAAAACCAAATTGAGCTGTTGATGCTTTGTATTCTTCAGAAAAGCAGGAGTCGGCTATGTTATCTACAATAACTACTTCATTACGAATAGCGGCCCGAGCACAGGGAGATAGATCTTCAGTAGCTACGGTACTAGCAGACGTCTGATTAAATTCAGCTGGTAAACCAGGAGCTATGCCAAAATAAAAAGTTTGGTTCTTATCAAGCAAGGAAGTTACGCAGAGTGCATCGCTCAAACCTTCTTCTGCTATCTCAACTAGCCTATGTATAACATCTATCAGTGGTTCACCCTGGGCAATTTTCGCAAGTAATTCATTTTGATTTTCCAGTTGTATCTCGAGCAGTTTACGATCGTCGATATCGGCGTGAATGCCCAAAAACCGAGTCGGTTCTCCATCGTTATCCCACTCAATAAATTGCCCCATGGACAGAGTCCATTTCCACCCTCCTTGCTTAGTCTGTTGCCGAAACTCAGCAATATATCGGGGAGTCTGGCCTGCTATGTAGTCTCTGTAGGCTTGGTGGGTTCGTTCGCTATCTTCAGGATGTAAACGAGATTGCCAGTCTGCGATGGTGTCGTGGAAATTTGTTGGTTCATAGCCCAACATCAACGCATATTCTGGGCTAACAATAGCTTCATCTGTGTGTAGATCGACATCAAAGAAACCCTGCTTTGTAGCTCTCATCGCTAAACGCAGCCGCTCTTCGTTTTCTCTCAGTTCAGCTGTGCGTTCTACAACCTGAGCTTCCAGCGACTGGTTAAGTTGTTCTAGAGCTATATTGACCTGTTGCCGCTCCAACTCGGCAGCGGCACGGGCTGCAAAAATAGATAAAATCTGTTTTGCTCTTTCTGGATTAGGAATAGGGCCTTGGTTAAGGATGGATAATCCACCAATGGTTTTACCGTCTCCATTTTTAAGGGCAATGCCCAGGTAGCTATCTATAGCAAACTCTACTAAAAGCACATCTTCTGGAAATCGCTGTTGCACATTTGCCGGACAGTAAAACTCACCGTCCCGAATCATGACTTCACAGGGAGTTTGAGCAAATTTGTAGACAAATGAGGGCTGAAACTCATTATTAAACCAAAGGGCCAGGGTCTGAAGCTGATCGTTCAGCTGTTGGGTAACTAGGGCGCAGGAAACAGTTAAAGCTTTAGCAACATTACTCACTAGCGCAGAGAAGAAGTCCTGTCCAGTGGTGGCGGTACCTGCAATTAGATTGTCTAGTTGTTGCTGAGCAATTTTGCGATCGCTAATATCGCGTGCAATGGTAGAAAAGTACTCCACATCACCATTGCTAGACTTATGGGCAATCACGACTTGAGACACTGGAATTTCCCGTTCGTAGCCATCGAGTAGGGCAGTCTCTCCGACCCACATTCCATCCTGTATTGCTGCGGGTAAGGCTTCATTAACAATGATTTCCAACGCCCAAGCCGGATGTTGCTGCGAAATAACGACACGCTGACACTCATCTCGCTGTAACAACGTTCTCCAAGCCTGATTAAGGTATAGGATATTCCCGCTGGGATCAGCTGAGCCGATAAAATCTGAGGTGCTTTCTAGAATTGCCAGCTGTCGTTGCTGCTTGGCCTCGACTTGTTTGCGATCGCTAATATCCCTAGCAATGCAGTGAAAGATAATTTCGTCCTGATGTTCAATAAGAATCAGAGAGATTTCCGCCCAAAAATCTTCTCCATCAGCACGCTGATGAACCCATTCAAATTTAAGGCTACACCGTTGAAATGCTTCCTGAATCAGAAATTGTGCCTTACTGCTAGAAAGTTGACCGTCTGGTTGCCGCTCTGGTGAAATTTCATAGGGATACCGCAGTAATAATTCGTTTTTACTGGTGTACCGAAAGAGGGCAACAGCAGCCTGATTACAATCGATAAAACCTTGGTCACCCAGTAAGAAAATAGCATCTTTTGACTTATTAAATAATGTTGCAAGCCGTTTTTCTGAAGCTGCTAATATTTCGACTCTACGTTGTTCATACTGATAAAGACGAGCATTTTCCAAGGAAACGGCGGCTTGGGTGCACAAAAAGTTGAGAACAGTAATACGCTCTCGATTAAAAACGCCACTGTTAATTTGATTACTAAGATATACAATGCCCAGCAATTTACCCTGATTCAGAACAGGTAAGCAAAGAATACTTTTAGGGCGCTGTTGTATCAAATATGGATCATGAATAGGTAAATCAGGATTATTTTCATCAATAAAAACAATCTCCTGCAGATTCTTGACATAACGAATGAGCTGCACTGGGACATTCGTAGTTTTATCTAGGGGATCGGTACTAAAATCTATTGTTTCTAACGTTGCGAGCACCCGCACTTGCCATTTTCCTGCTTGATCAGGAAGGATTAGAGCACAGCGGTCAGCTCCCGAATTTTGTAAAATAATTTGAGTAAGTTTACGCAGAAGATCATCCAATTGAATAGTACTGGCAAGCACCTGGGAAGCTTGTAGAACACTGGCCAGATCGAATGTCTGATTAAGCTTAGCGCCATTGGCAATGGAATGGTGGGCAGATGATCCATAAATTGAGCCTGTAGGGGTTTCAACGGCCGACAGCGTGTCCAATACATCAACTGAGGCTACTGACGGTTGCAAGATAGGTTTTAGAAGAGCAAGATAACGAGTTTTCAGATCAATAACTTTAGCTTTGGCCCCCCAGCGGGTATAGCAATAATAGGCTTCTTGCATGTAACCTGCCGCAACTTTCTTCTTGCCCCAGTTCAGATAAAATTTGGCAGCTAGCTCATGGGCAAGGGCCGCCTCATATTCATATCCTTGGGCTTGGGCTTGGGCAATGCTTTGTTCATAGAAGTCAATCGCGGCGGCTATGTGCCCTTGCAATCGCGCTTTCTCTGCCCGAATTAGCAAGCACTTATGCTTAATATTTTCAGGGCAGTCTTGCTGCCATTGGTTCAATTTGTCTTCCAATGGCTGTATCGCTTGCCAGTGCGAGGCTTGTTGGACATCATCGCTGACTTTTTCAATCAGCTTTAAATGCATTAATAGGACATAAAAGACCGTGGAAGGGAGTTTGGCATGAGCGGGAATAGCACTCTCAATAATGTCAACCTTTGGAATCAGATCTGAGTAACCATTGACTTGCTCAAACAGGTAGGCATGGCGAATTTTAACTGAGTAGAACCAGGCAAGGGCAAAGGGATTAGCCTGATACTTTTGTAAGTAGTCTGCTTCACTAAAATGATCATCGTCAAAACTGGAGACCGAGGCCGTTAGCCCTAACAGTTGACGAACAGGTTGCAAAACCCCTGCCATCAAAATATCTAAATTCTCTAAACTTTTAATTTGTTGGAAAAATGCAACATGGGGTTGGGTGGTTTGATAAAGCTCTTCGAGATTTTTCCCATAGGTGAGGCGGTCGGAACCACTCACCATCATCATAAAGCTAACGGTCAGCCAGTTACCCGCATCCATTCCATATTTATAGGCATTCTCATAATATTGATCGGCTTCTCGCAATGGGCGTTTCCAACTATGTACATCGGCGGCGAAAAAGAAGTTTGTCATCCCGCGCACATCAGGATTATCAAATTGTTCACATAGCTGAACGGCCATGCTGCCAAATTGATAGGACTGGGTTATGTTTTTGAGCGTTATGTTAGCAATGAGTCCATAGCCTACATAGCCAAAGGGCGACATCTCGCTATTGCCATGGTGCAATGACAACGTTGTCATTTTGGCTAAGGCCAGTAATGCCAGGGTTGGTTGACCGCTTAGCCAGGCCGTATAAAATAAAATTTGTAAAATTCGCAGCATCTCTTCAGTGAGAGCATCTGTCATTTTTGGATGCTCTAAAATGGATGCGACAGTTTGTTGTTCTAAAAACTGGGTGACCGTTGCAATTTCAGTATTGAGGCTCGTTTGAATTTGTTGTGGTTCGGTGGGGATAGTCCACCCCAATAGCTGGGTGCTTTTTTGTTGGATGACAATTGCCTCTGCATTACGCCCCTGAAGCTGGTACTGGGTCATCTGAATGCGATAAATTGCAGCCCGATCGAGGGAGGTTTCAGCGTACTGAAGGGCCATCTCATATAGCTCTTCCGCCTGTTTAAAATTGCCGCTGAGGTAGGCTGATTCTGAACCGTAATAGTGCAGTGCATACATGAGGCGGTAATCTGTTTGCCAGGTTTCTGTTGGCTACAATGAAATCCCTATTACACAGTAGGTTAGAGCAGCTTTATAGGCAGCCGAGAGTTTTGCTTTCTGAGCCGCTTGAAGATTTAATTGAGCCAACTGCTTTTTTCTAATCGGCTGAGAGATAACAGATTTACCCAGATTGAGTTGATTAACTAAATCAAAAATTCTATCTTCTTGGTAGTCTAAGCAGCTTTGCCACAGGAGATTGCCAATATGCCAATGGGTTGCAGATTTTTGATCGTCAGCAATTAAAGAGTAGGCGGCTTGTTGAACCCGGTCGTGTAAGAAGTGGTAGTTAGAATTAACCGTATTTCTTGCGTCAAATATTTCCGCATCTTGAAAAAATTTATAAATTTGGTTGGTTGGTAAGATAAATCCGGCTTGTAATGCTTTCCACAAAGCTATTGCATTCTCAATTTGTGATTTTTCTGAAACGATAGCTAGGGTTTTTAGATCAAACTGCGCCCCAAGACAGGCGGCAAGCTTTAAAATTTCTTGCGTTGCTTGCGGCAGCTTTTGCAATTGCCACACCATTAGGGTGACCGCATCATCGGTTAAGGCGGCCCCTCGAACTTGTCCAATATCACACAGCCAATGTCCAACATTGTAGTCAAAGGTGATCAGCTGTTCTTGATGTAAAACATTGAGAAACTGTGTTGCAAAGAAGGGATTTCCCTGCGTTTTTTGCATGACCAGTTCCGTTAGGGGGTGGACCTCCTGTGTTTGGGCATGGAGCGTATCGGCAATCAGATGATTCAGGCTGTGCGTACTTAAGGGCTGTAGGGTAATAGCGTTGATGGATGACCCAGCCTGCCTCAGATCATCCAGAGCTAACATCAACGGATGGGCTGGAGACACTTCATTATTGCGATAGGTTCCCAGCAGTAACAAGTAACGAGTCTGGGACTTAGCCATCAAGACTTGAATTAAATTGAGGGAAGCTGAGTCAGCCCATTGCAAG
>CALBPH010000837.1 GCA_937899365.1 uncultured Leptolyngbya sp. | reverse complement strand
AGAGGAACAGATTGCCATGCCGTGGCAGAGACTGTGCGCGGCCGCAGAGGGTGCGGCCGCGCCGGTGGTGACCTTGGTAGAACGGATGATGCCCCAGGTATCGGCCATTTCCATGGCGGCCCACACCCATTGGTATCAATGTTTTCCGTACTACTATGCGCGTAGGGGAGGGCTGGAGCATCCGGATGTAAAACATACTTCCCTCAGGGACTTTAGTATGTTTCAAGTCTATCTGTGGTTGAGCGTTCTCCAGGGGAGTTCCAGGATAGTTGAGACAGAGCTGGTGGTACTATGTCGCATTGTCTATGGAGAGATTGGCATTCCCTGGGACATGACGGTCAAGGGTACCAAGCTGCTGATGGAAAAAGTGCTGGACCGGGTGGAGCGCGATCAGCTTATGTTAGTGTCTCCCTACACATCGGGTATGGTGAGGGCGTTTATCAAACGTGATAACAGTTTACTGGGGTTAGCGGCTCCCCAGGATTTGAGCAAGCTGGTGCAGATGGGGTAGCTAATAACGGTTCATTAACTACCCTTTGGTCACTATCCTTTGGCCACGGTCATGGCCTTAACTCGGATATCTCCCGTTAATATTCGGGGTCGGAAGAGGGTCTTAATTAAAATCCACAGAGACTGTAATTCTCCGGGGGTATTCCATCGCTGCCACTGACCGGGGCGACAGTAGAGCAGTTCCACCAGTTTACGGGCTTCTAACAACGTAACATCGTGAAACTGCACCGTAACACAGGGAAATTCGCCCTCATTGCTAGCACCGGTCAGGAGTCCTCGCAGACTGATCAGGTCTTCGCTAATGGACAGCTGAACCGGACGGGTTTCACCAGGGGCTAGCTGGGGCAGCCCTCGCTGGGTAAGGGTAATGGTGGCTCCAACTTCTGAGATAGCGGTGGTGGTTCCCCACCAGATGCGGTCTGAATCATCGCCAATTTGTAGGCGCACCACCCGGCGCAGATCAAACCAATCATAGGGACTGGGGCGGGGGACATCCAGCAGCACCAAGAGGGCTGTGC
This sequence comes from uncultured Leptolyngbya sp., assembly GCA_937899365.1. Taxonomy (GTDB): domain Bacteria; phylum Cyanobacteriota; class Cyanobacteriia; order Phormidesmidales; family Phormidesmidaceae; genus Leptothoe. The sequence continues at coordinate 3,683 of CALBPH010000837.1, read as the reverse complement.
CCAGCATCATCAAGTTGTACAAACTCCAGATCCAGCCAATGCCAAGACCGCGCAGGTGGTTGGCGGCTTCCGCTGTACCGACTTCTTGTATCCAGTTACCTCGGGCCAGACATTCACCCAGATTTAACCAGATGCTACAGGCCGTGAGAATAAACATGAGCATCAGGGGCCAGGCCAGATTCCAGTTAAAGCGAAATCCCTGGCTTGATGTTCCCTTGGGTGTGACCTTAAACCCTGTGCCAAAGGGGGATAGCATCGCGTGGACAACAGTGCCGGCTAAGGGAAATGCAAACACTAGGGAATAAACATCGGAGAGTAGGGCGGAGCGAGAATGGTGATTGAGCCACGAGAAAACCGTAATCTGTACAAAATAGTACGGTAGGAAGAAATAAATGATTTCCTCGGGGGTGGAGCGAATGGGAATGACGCCAAAGGCGTAGAACAGCGGAGCGATCAAAAAGATGATGCGCGATATGCTGGTAAACCAGTGCAATATGCCCTCTAAATGCCCCAGGCGCTGGATAAATTTAAGACCTGGAATGGTGAGGGGATTAGTTTCAATAAAGAAAGCTTGGAGTGTGCCCCTGGCCCAACGTAGTCGTTGGATTGCGTGGGCGGTAATATTTTCTGCGGCTAAACCTGCGCTTAACTTCTCGTCTAGGTAAATAATTTTGTGACCTTTGGAGGCGAGGCGGATAGCGGTAAAGTAGTCTTCACTGAGGGAGTCTGTGACAAACCCACCAGCGGTTTCTAGGGCGCTGCGGCGAGCGACAAAGGAGGTGCCAGAGCACACGACGCTGCCCACCCCGTCTCGCATGGGCTGGATCTGTCGGTAGAAAACTTCTTCTTCGGGGGTAAGAATGTCCTCTAGGCCCAGGTTGCGGGCGATGGGGGCAGGGTTGTAGAAACTTTGGGGGGGTTGGACTAGGCCCACGGTTGGGTCCTGGAAAAAACCAACGGTGCGGAGGAGAAAGTTGCGGGTGGGGACAAAATCGGCGTCAAATGAGGCGATTAGCTCACTGTCGGTGTTTGCGATCGCACTGTTCAAATTCCCCGCCTTCGCATGGTCATTATTGGGGCGAGTCCGATACTCACACCCCAGTCGTTCTGCCAGCTGCTTAATTTCGGGGCGACGGGTATCGTCGAGCAGATAGATCCTTTTATTGGGGTAGTCCATGGCCTGACAGCCGATGATGGTACGCCGCAAAATAAACTCAGGCTCATCATAGGTGGGAATAAACACCGCCACCGATGGCAAAAATGTCTTGTCCATCACCGCCAGCTGCATCTGATCGGCCTGGTTATGGCGGTCCCGCACCCGCAGCAGCAGCAGTAGCTGGATAATGCTCACCAGCAGCCCCAACATCTCCATAACAAACAGCACCGTGCTAGCAACGCCGTTGAGGGGATCGTTAAAGTTGAGGGTAGATAGACTACGCCAGGTGACATAGCGCCCCACCAGGATGAGCAGAACGCTGACCACCAAAGTCCGCGACCAGGGTTTGGGCTGGGGGGAAATGCGAGTAATGGCCACCGCACATAAAAACAGGGCCACGGTGGGAAAAATTAGATAGTGGCCTGCCACCATGGGGGCTTCTAGCCACATGGGAGGAGACTGCTGGAGTAGATTGAGCTGGGCAAAAATTCGACTGATTTGCCCTTCCCCCGTGAACCATGCAAAGGATAGGCCAAGTGCGATCGCAACTACGCCTAACATCATGACAGTCGCGTAGGAAATAGAAAGCGGCCTTGGCAGCAGGGGCTTACTGGTCCGAAGCATTGAATCTTCCATGAGTTAACACGCATTACTAGAGTCAAATCTATATAAGCTTACGAATAGGGTCTGAATATGGATTCATTCCATGCTTAACTTACACAGATGTTCCGTACCCTGACTGTTCAATAAGTTGCATACTGGGCTGAAATTTTGCTGAGATCTGGGTGAATTGTCCCCACCAAACTTTTCAGGCGGCCATCAGCCATTATTTTTATTTTCATCATGCAGCGGGTTTTCAGGCCGTTTACAGTAGTGCTGACCCCTGGAAATTTTGCCCCGGCGCACTGGGTAAAATCCTGCCGTTGCTGCTTTAGAGGATGAACCAATCGGTTAGATATGCCATAGGACTGTATCTTGCAGATAAAATCATTCCGAGGATCAGCAATGCCAAAATCCTAGACAGACCCTATTGTTATCTAGCAGACATTACGCACAACGTACGCACAAAGAGAGAGAGGAAAATGGGCATCAACGATTGGTTTAGACTCATGCACCCGATTCTGGCAGTAAGCGTGGTATTCCCGCTTATTGGCATGGTGACCTACTTTGCTACCCAGACTCGGCAGCGCCGTCTGGCCGTGCAAGCAAAGGAAAAATCAAAAATCCCCCCCGTTGTGGGTAAAGAACATGTCAACTTAGGTAAAGTGCTCACCGGTGCTGTTGTCGGTCTAACCCTCGTCGGTGTCGGTCATCCCATCATCAAAAACATCGTCAAAAACAATGTTCTAGCCGAGAAGCCCGGTACGGTGGCCTTCATCGTCGTGATGTTTTTGTTTACCATCGGCTCGCTAGAGTGTAAGTATCGCTCAACAGCACCCCAAAAAGCGTTTCGAGGTTTATTTGCCGCCCTCACAACCGCAGGGCTGTGGATTTTAGGTAGCCAGGATGGCGTATTGCGTCGTACCTATGAGTGGCAGGTGCCCCACTATTACTACGGCATGGTCGCTGCCACACTAATGATCATTTCCCTCGCGATTTTGCCAGAGATCTATAAATCAAAAACATGGCGAAAGGTGCACATTGCCCTAAATTGCATTGCCCTATTGTTATTTATCGGCCAAGGGATTACCGGGACAAGAGACTTATTAGAGATTCCCCTAAGCTGGCAGGAGCCCTATGTATTTGGCTGTGACTTTGTAAATAAGACCTGCGGTGGTTAGGGAGATTATGAAGGCATCCGCCTCTCTCTTTAAAGTTACGGTTTGATTTGCCCTAAAAACTTGGGAATACCTCTGGGCAGGTCTGTTAAAGACCTTGTGCGCTTAAGGTAAAACGAGGCAACAACATGGGGCGAGGGAATCAACGACTGGGATGGTTAGCCGGACTATTGGTATTTGCTCTGCCGACAGACAATACCATTGCCGCCCAATTCAGCCCAGACAACGATTTTTCGCCCCCCGTGCCTCGTCAGCTGGTGGCTGTCCCCATCGCCCAGACCAATACGGCAGACCCTAACATCGAAGCCCGTCAACTCTTTAACCAAGGGGCACAGCACTATAGCCAGAGCCAATTTCGCGCCGCCCTCGCCTCCTGGGAATCAGCGCTGCAGCGTTATCGGTCTATTGCCCATAACGCTGACTTTTCCCAGCGTAATCGTCTTGACCAGGCCGATACCCTAACCAATATTGGCAAAGTGTACGATGCCCTGGGGCAGCATCAGCAATCTATTGCTTTTCATCAACAGGCCCTAGACATTTATCGAGATACTGACCTGCGTACAGCTCTGCCCATAGACAGCCGCCGAGGGGAGGCAGATGCCCTGATCGGTTTGGGCAATGTGTACAACACGCTAAGCCAGTATGAACGCTCAATTTCGCTACAGCTAGAGGCCCTGGCAATTTACCGAGATGCCTCGATACAGGCAACGTATCCCACCGCAGCCCATAACGGAGAAGCCAAAGTCCTC
>CALBPH010000836.1 GCA_937899365.1 uncultured Leptolyngbya sp. | reverse complement strand
TTCCCCTTAACTCGTGTCGGGTCAGCGAGGCGTTAGCTGGGGAGAAGGAAGCAACACGCAGGCAGTTAGCAGATGCACCACGCTGCCGTGGATGTTGTCTTTAAGTTTTACCCCATGTCTATTGAATTCACCCCATTCGACCTTGGTTTTGAGGTTGGCACGTTTGATCGTGAGATCGCTGCTGCCCCCAAGGTTGACGATGTCATTGACGGAATGCGTATCACCGCCATTCGCCGTTGGGACGCCGAGAGTCTAGAACTTGAGGCTGATATTGAGTACATCTAGGCGCACACCACACCGCACCACGGACTAGCCCACCGCAACGGGCCACACGACACATAATTTTGAGGATTAAAAATGAAACTCGACACATTCCAAGTTCAATTTTCTGAATCAGTCGATAAATTTTGCAAAAATGACGCCGTGGTCGAAACCGTCGCAGTTGGCTTAACCATTTACGGTTGGGCTCAGTGTACTTACGCTGCTGGTAAAGCTACGCGGGTATGGTGGGAGACCGATGAGATGATCGCGCCCCTTATCTGGCTGCTGGGCGAGATCATTTGGATCGCCTTGATCCTATGCTATCGTTCTTGCTGGCAGTACTTTGCTACTGGGAAGGCTCAGGCACACTGGACTTTCGTGAACGCCGTTGTTGATGATGGCCTGGGCCTTTATGGACCCAGTCCGATGGGTGATGCCCTTGTGAAGTGGGGGCGTACCGTGCTTGAAAATGCTTCTGTAGAGGTTCAAGCAGGGGCTGGGTTCGCTCAGTCTAGCCAAGGCTCTATGAAGGAAGAATCTCCAACCATAATCTTTGATTTGGTTGGATGAGCGTCAAATGTGCAGGCCTAGGCCAAATTGATGACCTAGGCCTGTCCGAAAAAGCGTACTCAGAAAATACAGAACATTGGTAACTAACAATTTGACTAGAGTCGCTTAGCTGTTGGCTGGCATAAGCATCACATTAGCATCAACAAATATGCTCATAAGAATGATGCCATGCACGCCCCAGTTGCCATCGACCACCTGAGTAATCGCAAAGTCAGTACCGACCGTAATCAGCGAAAAGGCTTCATCTTCGGTCAGGTTCATTCCATTCATCAAAAAATCGCGCGCCTTGGCGGAGCTATCCTTAAGTGCCGGATCGAGAGAAGACAATGTATAAATTTCCTTCTGGGCGTCTTCTCCCAGAGCTTCTAGATAGTTCGCGTATGTAAAGCCGTGAACGATCCAAGAATCAGAGGTTTCTAGTAAAGGATAGTTGACTCCCTCCAAAATAGTTCCTGTCAGATCGGCTTGCTTATGTAGAACAAATTGAAATACTCCAGTAATGGAAGTCTCAATGGCAGTGCCATCTAGTTCTGAGTCGCCCTGGGCAGCATGGGCATCACCACCAGAGAACAGAGCGCCGGGTACAGCGACCGGCAGATATAGAGAGGTACCAACGTCAATGTTACGGTTATCTAGGTTGCCACCAAAGTGACTGGGCGGAATGGAATCGACCACATCGACTTCGCCAGGAACTACCCCCATAGAGCCAAGATGCAGACGTAGGGGGATTTTGACCCCTTCCAGGGTGTCTTCAATCTCGGTAACGGTGTCGTGATCAACAATAATACCAGGATAGTCAATCGTTTCATGGTCTTCCCCATCAGGGGTAGTCTGAGACGTCCACTGGTAGCGGTAGACTGCCTCGGCCCACGGCTTCTCACCCGTAGCATCCATTTCATAAAGAGTAATTACTTCGCGCGGTTTGGGATCTTCCTTATAGTTGTCATACTGAAAACCCCACCAAGCCGAGGCATTAGAGCCATAGGTTTTAGTCGGATCCATGCCGCTGGGACGCATCTTTAAATCGTCATCGCGCACCGCCAGCAGATCGCCGGTTTCTGCGCCGCAGACATATACGGGACCCGTGAGAATGTGTACGCCAGGGCCGCGATCGCTAACAATTTTACCGTCGGTCGTCCAACTGTAAATGTCTTCAATGGCGGGATCGCCCGCAATCATGCGATCGTAGTCATCACCAGCATGGTGAGTAATGGTTTCCAGGGTGACGTAGTCTTGAGGATTAATGGAAATCACCGGAGCGCGATTTTTGCTGTAGTAGCCCCAGTGAACTGTTTCAGGTTTGGCAGCTACGTCGTAGTGGCGACGACTGGT
>CALBPH010000835.1 GCA_937899365.1 uncultured Leptolyngbya sp. | reverse complement strand
TACAACTCACGCGAGTACCCCTCACAATGAAAGCGGCTGTTGCTGTGCAGGTGTTTGTCCTAAAGCTGGTGATGTGTGGTGTGTCGGGGGCGATCGCCATCAACAAACTTCGATCGGCAGATCCAGCGGAGGTGTTTTAATGGCCCCTATTGTGGCGGTACGCCAGCTGACCCATGCCTTTGGTCGCGGAGCTTTACGCAAAACAGTCTTATCAGATATCAATCTCCCCCTAGAGGCTGGGGAGATTGTCATTTTAGAAGGTCCTTCTGGTAGTGGGAAAACCACGTTACTCTCGCTGATCGGGGCGCTACGAACGATGCAAATCGGAAATCTCCAGATCTTTGGGCAAGACCTATTGGGGGCTAAATCCCGTCGTCTCATGCAGACTCGCAGCCAAATTGGCTTTATTTTTCAGCATCTCAATCTGCTCAACTGCCTCAGCGCCTGGGAAAATGTCAGTACCTCTCTGCGGCTCCATCCCCAGATTCCGAAACGGAACTATCGCCCCCAGGCAGTGGCTATGCTCAATGCTGTGGGACTAGAGGATAAAGTAGATGCCTATCCAGAAAATCTTTCAGGAGGGCAAAAACAGCGGGTTGCGATCGCGCGTGCTTTAGTCAGCCATCCTCAACTTGTCTTAGCCGATGAACCCACCTCTTCTCTAGACAGCCAGGCTGGACGAGATGTAGTAGAGATCATGCAGCGCCTTGCCCGCGAGGAAGGCTGCACCGTCCTGTTGGTTACCCACGACAATCGCTTCCTCGACATTGCCGACAGAATCTTGCATATGGAAGACGGTCGGCTCCAGTCATAAAAAAGCAAAAAGAAAAACAGTGAAAAGAAAACGCATGGTTTCCGTTCCACTGTCAGGTTGAGAGGATATTTTGCTTTACCTATTCGTTAAAACCGTTTAGACCGCAGTCAGCTGCTTCTCAAGGTCGCTGCTATATTCACCTTTGCTAGCCAAGCTGTTGAACTTAGCCCGCTGCAACAGACGCTGTTGAGCTTCTGCAATGTTACCATCCTTCCCTACCCAATGGTCTAAAGCAGGCTGTTGAATTGCCCGAGCATAAGAGAATGTTACCGGCCAGGGGCACTGATTGCCAAAATGCTTATTCATCGCATTCAGATGGGCAGAGGACTGCTCTTTCGTTTGGCCACCCGAGAGAAACGCAATTCCAGCCACGGTCGCAGGCACATTTTTCAGCAGACAACGGATTGTCGCTTCCGCCACGTCTTCCACGCTGGCGTGGAAACCAGACGCTTTACCAGGAACTACCATACTGGGCTTTAAGATCATCTGATCATAGGCCACACCTTGGGTGTAAAGCTGAGCAAAAACAGCATCTAGAGTCTCATCCGTTACCTGATAGCAACGCTCTAAAGAGTGATTACCATCAATCAGTACCTCTGGCTCTACAATTGGCACCAAACCACCTTCCTGACACAAAGCAGCATAGCGCGCCAGTCCATGGGCATTAGCTTCAATACAGGCTCGACTGGGAATACCATCACCAATGGTAATGACCGCACGCCATTTGGCGAACCGAGCCCCCATTTTGTAGTATTCCGCAATCCGGTCCCTAAGACCGTCTAAACCCTCGGTCACCTTCTCTCCAGGATGCCCAGCAAAATCCTTGGCTCCAGTATCTACCTTGATGCCAGGAATCATACCTGCATCGGCAATAACTTTTAAAAAAGGCACACCATCACGGGTGGTTTGACGGATGGTTTCATCGTAGAGAATAGGACCGCTGACATAGTCAGATAGCCCCGGCGTAGATAAGATTAATTCTCGATAAGTTTGGCGAGAGACTTCCGTCGTTGGAATGCCTAAAGCGTCAAACCGCTTGTTGCAGGTTCCATTACTTTCATCCATTGCCAAAATCCCTTTGCACTTCTGGACCATAGATTTAGCCGTAGAAT
>CALBPH010000834.1 GCA_937899365.1 uncultured Leptolyngbya sp. | reverse complement strand
GGTGTTCCATGGAACACCCACACACAATTGCCCATGACTTGAGAACGTTACTTTTTTTAATCTGACTGAAAGTAAACACACAGGCAGGTTATAGACTAGTACTAAACCCTTCAACCACGTCCAAAGTTGACGCCTGTAGGCTCTTCTACGGAAAGATTCTAGTTCTGGACGTGGAAAAGATTCAATCCGGCTTTCTTTAAGAACTGACATGTTTCCAACTCATCGCCCTCGTCGGTTGCGCAGCCATCCCCAATTGCGCCGCATGGTCCGCGAAAATGTTGTTACCACCAGCGATTTTATTTATCCGCTATTTGCGGTCCCCGGGGAGGGCGTTGCCAATGAAGTCAAGTCCATGCCCGGCGTCTATCAGCTGTCGGTGGACAAAATCGTCGAGGAAGCCAAGGAAGTTTATGACCTCGGCATCCCATCTATTATCTTGTTTGGAATTCCTGACGGTAAGGATGACGATGCCACAGGTGCCTGGCATGACTGTGGCATTGTGCAAAAAGCAACAGAAGCCGTCAAGGCTGCCGTCCCTGAGCTCATCGTAACGGTAGATACCTGTCTCTGTGAGTATACGGGCCATGGCCACTGCGGTTATTTAGAAGTCGGAGACCTGACGGGACGGGTACTCAACGACCCCACCTTAGAACTCCTGAAGAAAACGGCCGTCTCCCAAGCCAATGCGGGTGCAGATATCATTGCGCCTTCTGGAATGATGGATGGTTTTGTAACCGCCATCCGCTCCGGCTTAGACGATGCGGGCTTTGAAGACATTCCCATTCTGTCCTACGCCGCTAAATATGCGTCGTCCTACTATGGACCGTTTCGGGATGTGGCAGAGTCTGCCCCCCAATTTGGCGACCGTCGCACCTATCAGATGGACCCGGCCAACGGCCAAGAGGCTCTCAAAGAAATTGAGCTGGATATCGCTGAAGGAGCAGACATGCTCATGGTGAAGCCAGCCCTGGCCTACATGGATATTATTTGGCGAGTCAAAGAAGCCAGCAATTTGCCCGTAGCAGCCTATAACGTATCGGGGGAATATTCTATGGTCAAAGCCGCAGCCTTAAATGGCTGGGTTGACGAAGAGAAGCTGGTTATGGAAACCATGATGAGCTTTAAGCGCTCCGGGGCAGACCTGATTTTGTCTTACCACGCCAAGGATGTCGCTCGCTGGCTTCAGAACCAGTAATCCAGGGCTCGCCTAGGCCAATGGGCCAGGATGACAAAACGACATACAGGCGTAACAATAATTAACGAACATCTCAATCGGGGTGTTCGTTGTTTTTTTACCGCTTGCACACTTGCTAGTTTTAGCCCTTGAGCAACCCATCCGATGCCATTTCCCACTCCCATGACTCCAATGGTCATGCCCCTGACGCCAACAACCATTCCCATGGCCACGCCCATAGCGAAGAATCTTTAAAACGCATCGTTAATCGCTTATCGCGCATCGAAGGGCATGTGCGTGGCATTAAGACCATGGTGAATGAAGGCAGGCCCTGTCCAGATGTGCTGGTACAGGTGGCTGCCGTTCGGGGAGCCCTAGACCGAGTAGCCCGACTGATATTAGATGAACATCTCAGTGAATGCATTAGTCGGGCCGTGGCTGAAGGCAACATTGAAACAGAGCTAACTGAACTCAAAGCAGCCCTTGATCGATTTTTTGATTAATCCTGATGGCACTGGTTTGAGCGACATGTAACCAGCTTGCAACTAAAACGTTCAGAATTCTCTAGCTAAGGTTTCGAAAGATTGCGAAATGCTACGAACTTAACGTTCGTCCATGGCAGCATTAATCCTAGGCAGGAACAGGCCTAGGGCATTGGGGTGGCGCCATTGGTCTCGCGTTGGTCCTACTATTGCTGACTACACACGTAAAAAAATGTAATGAAAAGCCTCATCAAAACGGTCTACGGTAGCAATTGTGGCAATGTCCTTATTTCTCAAACCGTCGCCCCACGGGCACAGCGGACGATTTAAAATCATTTAACGTCGAGATATTTAGTATGAGCAGCAATTTAGCCGAAAAGCTCAAGAAAGGTACGCAGAAAGCACATACGATGGCCGAGAATGTGGGCTTTGTGCGTTGTTTTTTGCGTGGCGTTGTTGAGAAGAAGTCCTACCGGAAGCTAGTAGCGAACTTCTACTATGTATACGCTGCCATGGAAGAAGAATTGGAGCGTCACAAGGACCATCCGGTGGTTTCGTCGGTTTATTATCCCGAGCTATACCGCAAGGAAACCCTTGAAACCGATTTGGCTTATTACTACGGCCCCAATTGGAAAGAGCAGATTTCCATCTCTCCAGCGGGTCAGAGCTATGTTGATCGGATTCGCGAAGTCTCCAACCAGTCCCCTGAGCTTTTAGTGGGTCATTCCTACACACGCTACCTGGGCGATTTGTCTGGCGGGCAGATTCTAAAGAACATTGCCCAGCGAGCCATGAATTTGGCAGATGATGAAGGGGTAGCGTTCTATGAATTCCCCACCATTCCTGATGAAGCTGAATTTAAGGTAGGATATCGTAGCTCTATCGATGCGGCCCCCGTGGATGAAGCCATGGCTGACCGGATAGTGGAAGAGGCCAATGATGCCTTTGGCACAAACATGGTCCTATTCCAGGAACTAGAAGGCAACTTGGTTAAGGCCATTGGTCAGATGCTGTTTAACAGCCTCACCCGTGGTCGTCGCCGTGGCAGTACTGAACTGGTTACGGCTGAGTAGAGTCTAGGCTCTATCAAAAACTCTAAAAGGGGGTAGGTTTCCGGTTGGAAATCTGCCCCCTTTTTTAGTTTTTTTGCCTTAACCAACGTCCAGGCCTTGTCCTTTAGAAGCGAGTCCTGTAGCATGAGGCTCAATTTACAGTTAGCTATTCTCAGTTCCTGATGTTGGGAGTTTCAGGGGAATTAGTAGACCTGTTCATGTATGTTGGGTCATATAGATTATTTATATTGAGTGCCGAATAATACTTGAGAAATTGACATTTTCTGCTATTTTTTGATGATGTGTGGAAAAGTAACCACAGGGCGTTTGGAGCAACCATAGCTCTGGCCCATGGGGGCAACTATATGAGTAAGGAGTAAACGAGTGGGTTTTGCCGCTAGGGCTGATCAAGATCGAGATGACAACACTGGGGGCTCTAAAAAGCAGAATCTGGTACTGCTGCGTCCCATCAAGTCATTTCCTAGGACACTCACTAGCGTGTCTTCCCAGGCTGCGCTTAGGGTGCCGGTAGATGCCTCGGCTAAGACGATGGCTATCCCTAGAGAGAGGGCGGTCCCGGCTGAGGTCAAGCAGCTGCCCAAGACACCGCGGCTACCGCTAGGACTAAAGCTGCTGGTGGGTATCCAGCAAGGCTCTACCGTCTTGACGGGGGGGCTCGTAGCGACAGCGCTGGTCATTTATAGTTGGACGGTATATCTAGATAAAACCGTTGCCCGCTCTTTTCAGAATTTGGAAACTCTGAAGGTTTCCACCCAGCAGGTGACAACGGCGAATGAAACCCTGAAGCACAGCATGGCTCAGCAGGCGGAGTCACCTGCAGCTGGATTCAAACCCTTGGAGCCTAAGCGTGCTATCTTCTTGTCACCGGCTCCAGCTCGTCCATTGGTTAAACCCGAGCTAAAGCCTAAGGTGCACTCCCCAATGCCCCACCCCCTGGGTTATTAGCTCTTGTTTACTAGCGCCTGTTGCTAGTGCCTGTATTGAAGCCTTGAGTTTGCCGCTCTAAAAAACTCGGGTTCTCTCGGGTTGTGCTTGGAGTTTGCCCTGGCTGGGTATGTTTGCTAGGGGCGTCATAGTAGTTTTGCTTCAATCTTGCTTGCCCTAATATCTATGGTTACGCAACCGTCTAACCCAGCACCTCGTCAGGGAACTCGTCGACCCCGTTACTTATCATCGCCACGGTTTCGGCTAGTAACGGTGTGGAGCTGTATGGTCTTGGCCATGATGGGGCTCAGTGCTCGTCTGGCCCAACTGCAGCTGGTGGTGGGTGACCAACTTAAGGCCCAGGCTGAGAACCAGCGACAGAATTTACCCCAGGTGCCTCGGGCAGCGCGACGCCCCATTATTGACCGCCAGGGCAACGTGCTAGCGGTGGATCGGGTTGTGTATACCGTCTATGCCCATCCCATGCTGTTTAGCCGCTCCCGTGAGGAGATGGCTGAAACCTTGGCAGGTTTACTAGCTCGACCCCAGGAAAATCTGCTGGCTCGTTTCCAAGAACAGGAAACGGGAATTCAGGTGGCGGTGGATGTGTCGGAGGAGCTGGCGGAGCGGATGCGAGGCATGCGGTTGGATGGCTTAGAGCTATTGCCTAGTCAGCAACGCTTTTATCCTCAGCAGGCGCTCATGTCTCAGCTGGTGGGTTATATCAATTTGGAAGGAGAACCCCAGGCTGGTTTGGAATATGCGCTCCAGGAGAAGCTGTTATACGAGCTGGATGATGCGCCGTTACCCCACACTTTTGAACAGCTGCCTACCCGTGACGGGATCAGGCTGCAGCTGACGGTGGATAGCCGCCTGCAGCGGATTGCTCAGCGCAACTTGGAGGCGACGGTCCGTCAGCATGGGGCCAAACGCGGGGCCTTGATTGTGATGGACAGTCGGGATGGGGCAGTGCTGTCGTTGGCCGTTGCGCCTACCTACGATCCCAACCGTTATTACGAAGCGGATGTTGAACAGTTTAAGAACTGGGCAGTGAGCGATCTGTACGAGCCGGGGTCTACATTTAAGCCGATTAATGTTGCGATCGCACTTGAAGAAGGTGTGATTAGCCCCGACGACTACATCTACGACGAAGGGCGGTTGCAATACGACCAGTGGACCATTCAGAATGTCGACTACAAAGCCGTAGGAGGCCGGGGCTCCATTACCATTACCGATGTTTTGCGCCATTCCAGCAATGTAGGCATGGTGCACATCATGGAGCAGCTCAAACGCTCGACCTATTACGACTGGCTAGAAACATTGGGTCTGGGGGAGTCCACAGGAATTGAGCTGCCCGCAGAAGCCCCTGCCCAGCTCAAAAGTCGGCCCCAGTTTGTCAACAGTGCCGTAGAAGCCGCCACCACCTCTTTTGGCCAAGGCTTTTCCCTCAACCCCATGCAGCAGGTACAGCTCCACGGAGCCCTAGCCAATGGCGGCAAGCTGGTCACCCCCCACGTGGTGAGAGGATTAGTAGACCTAGAGGGTAACCCCGAGTGGGTCCCCGAGCGCCCCCAGGCGGCCTCCGTGTTTTCCCAGGAAACCACCCAGTCGGTCCTCGGCATGATGGAAGAGGTGGTGAACTCAGGGTCTGGAAAACCGGCCCGGGTGGCCAACTACCGAGTGGCGGGTAAAACGGGCACCGCCCAAAAAGCCAACGAATATGGCGAGTATGGCAACGGTCGCATTGTCAGTTTTGTGGGGATCGTCCCCGTGGATAATCCACGCTATGTAGTATTGGCCGTTATTGATGAACCCCTAGGGGAAGATGCCTACGGCTCAACGGTGACCGCCCCCTTGGTTAAGTCGGTGATTGAGTCTCTAGTGGTGATGGCGGGGGTGCCACCATCAAATGGGGCGACCCCATCACCAGCTGCTCCAGCTCAATGAGGGCAAGGTCCAGGTCATCATTGATAATCTGATGGTCAAATTCGGCGGCGGCGGCGATTTCCACATGGGCCCGAGCCAGACGTTTTGCGATCGCAGCGTCAGAATCTTGCCCCCGCTCACGAATACGGGTTTCTAGCTCCTCTAGACTGGGGGGTAAAACAAAAATTTGCTCTGCCGACGGCAGGGTATCGCGCACCTGCCGCGCCCCGTCTAGCTCAATCTCTAAAATCACCACATGACCACGGGCCACCATCGCATCCAAGGGCTGACGCGGCGTGCCGTAGTAGTTACCAGCAAACTCAGCCCACTCCAGCAGCTGTTTCGCCTCCACCATGGCCTCAAAGTCAGCCCGCGATACAAAGTAATAGTGTTTGCCGTCTTCTTCACCGGCACGGGGCTGACGCGTCGTCGCCGAAATTGATAGCTGAATATCCGGGTGCTGTGCCAGCAGTCGATGCAATAGGGTGCCTTTACCCACACCGCTGGGACCGGTAAAAACAATCAGCCGCCCTGGGGCTTGAGGTGTAGCTTTAATAACTGCGTTTGAATCCAGGGGCACTGACGTCGAAGGCATAGTTAATTCAGGGAACTGCAGGTGATGATGGCAACGGGTCTAATGTGGACCTACTCCTCAGGCAGATCAAACTCAGGCAGATCAAAGCGCACCGTAGTCATATAGCGTACAGCCCAGACTGGGTCAAATGCCATTTCTAAAATGCGGCGGGTTTTATCGTTTTGCTGTTGATGGAGGCAATAGTTACGCTGTCCGGCCAACACTTGAGATCGCTGATGGGGGGCAGGGGGCATAGCCGTCGCTTGGGTGCAATGCAGGGTGAGATAGTGCTCCACCTGTTGCAAAAATCGCCGGTTCTCCTGGGGGCCCATGGGCGTCACAAATCAGCAGTAGTCCGAAAAAATATGGCCCCATGAGGGCAGCTCCCGTGGGTTACTGTATCCAGCTGTACCCATCCCTTCTAGGGCTAACTGATAGGGCGTGGGTAATCCGTCAGGGCTGGTGGGGGATAAATCTACCACAGCCGCACTAATTTGACCGCGACCGCTCACAATATCGCAGCCAAACATGGGCAGCCCATAGTCTAGCCGGGGAAACATCACACAGTGAAGAATATCTAAATTGGGGCCGACCTTAGCGAGTTCAAGATGGAGATTGCGAAATTCTGGTGTTTGGAAGCAGACATTTACAATAAACAGGCGCTGCCCATCTAGCCGACAATCCAAATAGCCAAGATCGTGG
>CALBPH010000833.1 GCA_937899365.1 uncultured Leptolyngbya sp. | reverse complement strand
CCTCCCCCCCCCTCCCCCCCCCCCCTACCCCTCCCCTCCTCTCTTCCTTTCTTATCGTATTTTCACACTTCTTAATTTTAGTATTCAATCGTTTAGATAAGAAGGGGCTCGTTGAGTGGAAGTGGGGAGATCAAGTGGATACATCATCAGGTGGTGCTCGACGAAAATATTACAAGGTAACAGGCCTAGGGGCGAAATCTCTAAAAGCCGTTCAGGACTATAGAGTATCACTAGCCTATAGGGCTTAGCCGTACTCAATCACATTGGAAAAAACTTGATATGGAGAAAGAAATTAAGTACAAAATACGAAATCTTTGGCGTGATCGATTATTGATGAGTGTTGCTAGCCTAGTTGTTCTCGGTTTTTCTGGACAGCAGTTAAGGACGTTGTTAGCCCACCGTGCTATTCAGCCGGCATGGGTTTTAGAGCTTTCTCAAGCAGTGAGAATATTAGCCACTGATAGTAAGAGTAGTCAGGAACAGGAATATGCGATATCAGAGCTTCAGAGAATTTCCCAAGCTAGGGATTTACAGATCACGATGCTGTTGCCGCATTTGCCGTGGAAGAATTTGAAGCAGCAAGTAGAGCGAGTTCAGAACTGGAAACTACATCAGGAACTGGCTCGAGCTCATGCCAGAGTACTCGTTTTAGAGAGAGTTCAAGCTCTAGAACTGGCTCAGAAGCAACGACAGTCAAATCAGGAAAAAACTCGATTTCTGGTTATAAAGAGAGATAGAGCCTTAGCGTTGGAACGAGCGTTAGCGCTAGCATTAGCGCGAAATAAGCCATTAAATCAGAATCTAGAACTAGAACTAGCCCAAGATTTAGCATTAGTACTAGATCACAATCGAGACGCAGATAAAGCCCTGATACAGGGACTAGAGATAAAATTAGTTAACAACACTTTATTTGTTTTTATCATAGCCGCAGAACTTGAGCAAACCCATGGCTTTATCCTCCAGCAAGGCAATAATTTAGAAGATCTCTTAAGCAGTGAGCCTAATCGTGCTCGAGTGCTGATTAAATCTATTCTCTTATTGAGTTCGTCATTGCTGATCTTGATTAGCTTGCTAGTACTACTGGCTAACTATAAAAGTCCACTAAAACTTTCACGTACAGCCCATCTTATGGCTTTTCTTCCTGAAGAAGCCATGGCGGAACTATGCTGTCTAAAACAAAGATTACAGCAAGGAAAAATGTCTCCTTGGGAGATTCGAAAACGACTTACCCATGAATTTCTAATCTTATTCTTTGCTTATTATATCCAGGTCCAGCTAGAGAATTTATTTCTACCATCCGGTGACCATAACCATATCGACGACTAAATCCTAACTTTGTTAATCTCTATAAACATAGACTCCCCATGTTTCGAAAAAAACAACCAAGTCCACCAACGTCATTCTCGTTAGAAACTGACAGTATTGATAGCCTTGAATTAAACATTCGGCTATCTGGTTCAACGATTGTTAGGCTACTGTCAATTACAATAGCCGTGATATTTGGCTCTGGAGTTTTGGTACATAAAACCTCTACAGAAACTCCATTAGCCGATCCTCCCGCCAAGACAGTAGAGTTACCGTCATAAAAGCCTTGATAAACAGCTTGCTAAGGTTGCTCTGTCTTGATCTGTAGCAGTCGATTAAACCCTGTTCAATAATGCCCCATCAAAGATCAAGTAGCAGTTAAGCGTTTGCCAAGTGTCGATGGACAAACTGTACACAAATCGACCCTTCACCGACACCAGATGCCACTCGCTTTACCGAGCCATGGCGCACATCACCCACCGCAAAAATCCCTGGCACATTTGTTTCCAATAAAAATCGGTCTCGCTCCAATGGCCAGGGTGTGCCGTTAGGAATATCTGGCCCGCTGTAAAGAAAGCCCCGCTCATCTCGTTGTACGGTGCCTTCAAGCCAGTCCGTACTTGGTGTTGCCCCAATAAAAATAAACAGCGAGTTTGTCTTAAACGTTTTCACTTCATCTGTCTGAGAATCTTTTACTAAAATCTCTTCTAATCTGTCGTCGCCTTTTGCCTCCACCACACTGTGGAATGGCATCACCTCAATGTTGTCAGTACCTGCAATCTGATCGATCAAATACTGCGACATACTCTTGGTCAGCGACTCACCCCGCACTAACATCCTTACCCGATGCGCATACTTTGAGAAATACATGGCGGCCTGCCCTGCCGAGTTGGCACCGCCCACCACATACACATCTTCATCTTGACAGGCTGCTGCCTCCGTTTGGGCGGCACCGTAGTAAACGCCAGCGCCGGTAAACTGCTCTACACCGGTTACTGTCAGACGTCGCCAAGACACCCCCATCGCTAAAATCAGCGCATGGCAGCTAATCTCACTGCCGTCCGACAGGGTAATAATGCGATAGTTGTCCTCCAGGCGAATGGCCTTTGCCTCCTGGGGGGTCAAAATCTCCACGCCAAAGCGTTTTGCTTGGGTCACTGCCCGCCGAGCCAGGTCACTGCCGCTCAACCCCACAGGAAAGCCCAAATAGTTTTCAATACGAGAGCTGGTACCCGCTTGTCCACCGGGGGCCTCTCGCTCAATCATGACGGTGCGTAGTCCTTCCGATGCACCATATACCGCTGCCGCCAGCCCTGCTGGACCACCGCCCACAATCACTAAGTCATAAAAGGGCTTTGCTGCCTCAGTTTGCATCCCCACCTGCTGGGCCAGGTCAGCGGTACTGGGTTTGACCAGTTTTTCTCCACTGGGTAACAGCACCAATGGGAGACAAGGATTGTCTTTTTCTCCTGCATAGGTTACCAGCTGTTGTGCTTCCTGGTTTGACTCAATATCTAACCAGCGATAGGGTACCTGGTTCCGGGAGAGAAAATCCCTCAGCGCATGGGAATTGGGCGACCAGCGATCGCTAATGACCTTCACCCCCTGAAATTCTGGTTTAAACGTGGCCTGCCAGTCGTGGATCAGGTCATCCAGCACCGGATACAGCTTTTCCTCGGGTGGATCCCATGGCTTTAGCAAGTAATAGTCTAACTGCGCTGTATTGATGGCATCAATGGCCGCATTTGTATCTGCATAGGCCGTCAGCAGTGCCCGCTTGGCCTTGGGGAAAATCTCAGAGCCCTGACTTAAAAACTCGACACCGCTCATGCCCGGCATGCGCTGATCGGCCAAAAATAGTGCCACCGTATTGCCGCGCAGCTTTAGCTGCTGGGTGGCCTCTAGTGCTTTTGCACCCGAGTCAGCACGCACAATACGAAAGCGCTCCCCATACTGCTTACGCAGGTCACGGGAAATGGTCTGTAGTACAGCAGGATCATCATCAATGGTCAGAATGACAGGCTTATCCATGGGGCAAGGGCGAACTCATTTCTCGCATTTTGACAAATTCTGAGCCGTCTTTGCATGGGAATGATTAGACTTTACCCATAGACAGAATTAATCGGTGAATTGTCGTCGTTTTCAATTAAAACCAATGGACTTGGGTCAACAGTTTGAGGGACAAGGCTACGTTGTTCTGAATAAAATTTTTGAGAAAAATGAAATCGACCAAATCACCCATATCGTTGATCGCATCTATGGCCAGTGGCGAGAGGAAAATCACCATGCCTTGGTTGAGCAACAGCTGATCAATATGCACTCGCTCACCCATCCTAAGTATTTTGCAGACCACAGCCATGAACGTCTTCAGTTCTTTAATCTGATGGCGTCTGCCAAGCTTACCGAGGCCCTAGAATGTATGTCTGGCAGGGAGATTTACTTCCACAATACGCAGCTATTTTTTAATCCTTACCAAAATGGAAAGCAGCCCTACTGGCATCGTGATCTGCAATACAGTCCCATTGATGATGCGGTGCAGGCTGCCGAACAACACAACATGCTCAGCCTCCATGCCCGCATTCCCCTAGTTGCGGAGAAGGGCGTAGAACTTATTCCGAAAAGCCATATCCGTTGGGATACTGCCTTAGAAAGAAACGTTCGTTTTGAATTAAACGGTCATCAAAACCATGAATCTTTACCGGACTCGGTATTAATTGAGCTAGAGCCGGGAGATGTGCTGATTTTTAGTGCTCAAATGATTCACCGAGGCAACTATGCACTCAATCCTGTTCGTAAAGCCTTAGACCTCTGTTTAGGCAGCCCTCATCCGCTGGTCTCGGGTTTTTTAGATGCGGCTGGCCTGCCCAGCGATCAGGAACTAGAACAGATTGATAATCACCAGTGGTACACCCTGGCTAAATGTGTTTCAGCCAACACTGTCGCCAACACCATTGGCTGACGTGTCTCATTCTTTCTGATTGGATGACCCCATGGCTCGATTGTGATCCGATTGTGAATGGATAGGAAAGTTGTTACGGCCTCATCATGGGTCTGGTATAGACACCCCATCGTTGAGAATCGTGTCAGCCGTTGCTGATTTAGGGGATGCACCGATCTGTGAGGAATGCCCTAAGTGGGTATCTTGCAGATAAAACCATCCCAAGACCCAGCAACGCTTATGTGACTTACACTGAGCAAACACCCCATCGCTCCTCCATGAATCGCAAACTCACCGAAGGCCCAGTTGGAAAGCAACTCTTAACCCTGACTATTCCAATGGTGTGGGGCGTTTTCGCTATCATTGCCTTTAACTTAGTCGATACCTATTTTGTCGGTCAGCTGGGTACTGCCCAGCTTGCGGCCATGAGTTTTACCTTCCCCGTTGTTATGACCTTTGGCAGCTTAGCCATGGGTCTGGGTATCGGTGCCTCCTCCGTCATTGCCCGTGCCATCGGCGAAGGTGACATCAGTCGTGTCCAACGCTTCACCACCAACAGCCTGACCCTGGCCCTCACCGCCGTCATCCTTTTCGTTGATTTAGGGCTATTCACCATCGATCCGCTCTTTAAAGCGCTAGGTGCCGGGCCAGATGTTCTTCCCTATGTGCGTGACTACATGCGCATCTGGTACTTCGGCATGGTGTTTTTAGTGGTGCCTATGGTGGGCAATAGCGCCATCCGCGCCGCTGGCAACACCCTGACGCCGAGCATCATTATGACCCTGTCTGCCGCCGTTAATATTGTTCTCGACCCGCTGCTGATTACCGGAGCCCTGGGCTTCCCTCGGCTCGAAATTCAAGGTGCAGCCATTGCCACCGTCATTGCCCGGGCCATGACCCTGGTGGCTGCCCTTTTAGTTCTTCGCTTTAAAGAGAATCTCCTCTCTGCCCAATTCCCCGATCTTAATGAAACGCTTTGGTGCTGGAAGGATATTCTCATTGTTGGTCTCCCGGCGGCGGCCTCCAATATGATTACCCCCATCTCCATCGGTGTGATCACTAGCTTCCTCGCCATCCATGGTCCTGCCGCCGTTGCTGGATTTGGTGTCGCTTCCCGCTTGGAATCCTTTGCCCTCATCACTGTTATGGCCTTATCCGCTAGTATGGGTCCCTTTGTGGGTCAAAACTGGGGTGCCCAAGAGTTTGGCCGGGTCAATCGTGCCTTACGCCAGAGCTTTTTATTCTGCATTGGTTGGGGATTATGTATGGCCGTTAGTTTAGGGTTAGGCGGGCGTCTCTTGTCAGGTTTGTTTAACCAAGATCCGAATGTTATTGCCGTCGCCACCCAATATCTATGGCTAGTTCCCATCAGCTATGGCACCGCAGGTATTATCCAGGTGAGCAGCTCTGCCTTTAACGCTATGGGTAAGCCAATGCCGTCCATTGTCATGACCATTGCCCGTATGTTTGTGTTGTATATCCCGCTGGCCTATGTTGGCAGCCGGATTGCAGGACCTACGGGGATTTTTGTGGCGGCACTGGTGTCAAATGTGGTGGTTGGTTTAGGCGCTTACTGGTGGAATTATCGAGCCTGTCAGCGGCCGACAGTCCAGGCAACACCCCAGGAAGTATTAAATCGATAATGTTGTCCCAAGGCCGCTTTTAGCTAACAATCGGACTTGGTAGTCCTTGGTAAAGTCGTTCTGGTAGTTGGGCGATTGCTCGCTGGAATGGGGCTGGGTCATCTAACCCACGGGATAAAATTAGGGAGCCCTGGATTGTCATGACGGCGTCCTCGCCCCGCTGCTGGGCTAGTTCTGGCGCTAAGCCAGCTTCGGTCAAAACTGCTGCGATCGCATCCACCAAACTCCTCAACCGCTCTTGAACCGCTGCATGAAAAATGTCTCGCGATGCCCCCACAGTCAGGGACGCTAGCAGACAGGGCTGCTCTCCGGCTTCGTACAGGTCAGAGATGCGATCGCACATTCCCCTCAACCGCTCTAACGGCTCCCCATCCCCCTGCAACGGCCCCAGAATATTCTCAGTCATCCACCGCCCCGAATAGGCCAGCGTTTCCTGTACCATCTCTGCCTTGCCACCCGGAAAATGATGGTACAAACTTGCCTTGCCCAGACCCGTCGCCTCAGCAATTTTCGCCAAACTCACCCCGTCATACCCGTGATGGCGAAACAGCTGAAATAGCACCGGCAAATAGGTTTCACGCGCCACAGACAAATACCAAACAAGTCACTAATGATGCCTGAACGGCACCTGTGTTGACATTGTACCGTTCGTTCGGTACAAATTGATTAGACCGAACGGTCGGTCTAGCTATGAAAAAGCTGTAAGAAGCTGCAAGAAACTGCCAATACAAATCAATCGGAGCCCACACCATGCCAACGCTGTACGGCCATCCCATGTCAGGTAACAGCTACAAAGTTAAACTGTTGCTCAGCCTTCTAGGACTCGATTATGAGTGGATCACCGTAGACCTGATGAAAGGTGAACACAAACAGCCAGAATTTCTAACCCTCAATCCCTTTGGCCAGATACCCGTGCTCACCGATGGCGATATTGTGATTGCCGATGCCCAAGGAGCCCTGGGGTATCTGGCCCGCCATAACGCTCCGG
>CALBPH010000832.1 GCA_937899365.1 uncultured Leptolyngbya sp. | reverse complement strand
GACCGGACTGTCACCCGCTCGACCCTGACCAAGGCGAGTGTATGGCGGCCACTACGATAAACTTGCGTTCATGGAAATCAAAGAACTACAGCTAGCCAAATACATCACCACAGCCATACCCTTTGTGCTCATTGCCCTTGGCGGCAGCCTGTGGCCATTTACTTGGTGGGATATGTATGCCAGCGGAGAGTATCGTCCTTCTTCTGAAGTCAAGCGCCTCGAACTCCGTGTGTTAGATAGTGCTGGGCAACAGCACATCCTCCACCCCATGGACCTGTACACCTTAGATGACGACACATCTAACCAAACCCCTGGGCATCGGCTCATGCAGACAGCGATCATGGGCACTGCTGAGCAACAACAAATTTATCGCCCCTACCTGATCAAACAAATAGAATTTGTCACTGATGCCAACGTCGAACAAATTGAAGCCTGGGAATACGTTTGGCAGGTTGATTTTGAACAACATCCCCCCATCAACTTAGAACAACCGATTCAGACGGTCCTCATTGATCGCTTTAAACCTTCACCACAACCGTTAGAGTCATCAATTAGATAAATAGTTAGATAGTTTGCCAGACCTCCCCTATGCATTTCCTTAAGCGTCTTGAGAGTCGCTACGTCCGATGGCTCACCCGCCCTGAACGCAACGCAGCCGGGCGAATGGGCCTTTATCGCATCGTATACAGTATTTTTTATCTGTGGTTCCTCAGCCACCTAAAATTTGACGAGCTCAGGTTGGTCCCTGCCAGCCAATGGAAACCGACCGTTATCCTGCGCGGGCTCTCACCACTCCCAGGGATAAGCTACGCCGCCATGGAAATGCTCCTAGTGACGGCATTAATCCTGCTGTTGCTGGGATATAAAACCCGTATAGCCACCCTCATCGTACTAGTCGTAGGATTTGGCTTAGCCAGTTTCCGCACCGGTTTTTTAATTCAAGAACGCACTATCGTCCTCACGGCCTTTTATGTCCCCCTGTTTATGCTGTGGTCTAAATGGGGTGCCACCTATTCTGTTGATGCATTACTCAAACAGAAACAGGGCAAGGTCGTCGTCGATCCCAAAGACTCTTCTTGGCGCTACATCTGGCCAGCACGGGGGCTCATGATCGTCCTATCAATCTTGTTTCTATCAGCGGCTGTGGTCAAACTGATGGAAATGTCTTGGTTGGTGGAGCCTCGATTTGTGGGTGATTTTGTCCTGTCGAAGGGGGTTAAAAGCAATCTCACCAACGGGTTTCCCATTCATCCCCTAGGCCCTTATATAGGCCAGAACAATGTCTTAGCAATGTCCGCTCAGTACACGGTCCTGCTGTTTGAAGCCGCCTTTATACTCGTCCTCTTTCACCGGATTGCCCAAGCAATTATTTTCCGATTGGCTCCCATCTTTCACAGTTTTAATACGCTGCTGTTAGGTATTCCATTTACATCGATTCTAAGCATCTACGCCGCTTTTCCAGATTGGCAAAACCTCTATGAGCGGTTTTATCCGCCTAGGTTAAAACTCAACGGTTTAGCCAAATTACCAGCGTTTTCATTACGAATGGGTGCAGTCAGTTTAGCGGTACTCGTCGGTCTTCTTTGGAACACCACCCCCATTCCCCGTCACCTATTTGGTCTGTTTTATTTGCTGAGCTATCAAACCCTTTGGTTTGCCCTCCTACCATTTATCCTGCTTTGGGTTTTGAGCCCTCTCTGGCAACGAACCAACAGCAAGCATCTGGCAAAACGGGAGCACCTGTAGCACCTTCAATAACAACCCCCACGATTCACCATTTAACCACTCACTGTTTTATTGCGAAATGTAACCTATTCATTACTTTCAGGCCGTTCCAGGCCAGCGACCTTGGTAAACTAAGAGCCATGTATGTTGCCAGTTTTCTATCGATTGACTGGCACACCCTTTTAATGCGGTTTCATAGCGCGTTGACCATAAATATCTTGATAGAGGACTCATGGTAGATTCCCTAAGGAAACCTCAGGAAAATACTCAATTTGATGAGCTACGGCCTGGGGTTAAGGCACCTTCGAAGGACACGATCCTCACCCCCCGTTTTTACACCACCGACTTTGACGAAATGGCCGCCATGGACATGTCCGTCAATGAGGACGAGGTGCGCGCCATCATAGAAGAGTTTCGTGCCGACTATAACCGCCACCACTTCGTGCGGACCGATGTGTTTGACCAGTCTTGGGAGCACATTGATGGCAAAACCCGAGAATTATTTGTTGAATTCCTAGAGCGTTCCTGTACGGCTGAATTCTCTGGCTTCCTGCTCTACAAGGAATTGGGGCGTCGTCTTAAGGACAAAAACCCGCTGCTGGCTGAAGGGTTTACCCTAATGTCCCGCGATGAAGCTCGTCATGCTGGCTTCCTCAACAAGGCCATGTCGGACTTTAACCTGCAGCTAGATCTAGGCTTTTTAACTAAGAGCAAGAGCTACACGTTCTTTAAGCCTAAGTTCATTTTCTACGCCACCTACCTGTCTGAGAAGATTGGCTACTGGCGCTACATCACTATTTTCCGTCACTTAGATTCCCATCCTGAGAATCGGATTTATCCCATCTTCCAGTTCTTTGAGAATTGGTGCCAGGATGAAAACCGCCATGGTGATTTCTTCTCCGCCATTATGAAGGCTCAGCCCCAGTTCCTCAACGATTGGAAAGCTAAGCTGTGGTGTCGCTTCTTCCTACTGTCGGTGTTTGCCACCATGTTCCTGAATGATATTCAGCGCAGTGGCTTCTATGCATCCTTGGGTTTAGATGCCCGTGAGTATGACATTCACGTCATCAAGAAAACCAACGAATCAGCAGCGAAGGTGTTCCCCATCATGCTGAATGTGGAGCATCCTGATTTCTTCAAGCACCTGGATACGGCTTCAGACGCTAGCTTGAAGATATCTGACATTGGCAAGGGCACGCAGCCAAAGCTGTTAAAGACCCTGAGTCAGATACCTCACATCGCAACCATTGGTGTGAAAATGATTCAGCTGTATTTCATGAAGCCCATCGACATGGCCACAGCTCGCGGCGTTGTCCGTTAGCAACCGAGCTTTTTTATAAAGCTTACTAAGCAAGAAACCGGGCTTGTCATCAGGTCCGGTTTCTTGCTGTTCATCCCTCCGCCCGATACCACAGGGCCAAACCACCGCCACGTCCGCGGGCGGCAATACCTTGCTCGGTGACCCAAAAGTACTTGAAAAAGGCCTGGTCCTTGAGGAGTTGCTGGAAAAAGTCCGAATCTGCGGCCTCTGGCTTGATCCGTCCCTGGTAAAGGGTCAGACCACCAATAGCAACCTGTATCTTTGTAAAATCAAACGCCAAACACCTGGATTTAGCCCAAAACTTAAGCGGTCCCGATAGTTCTAATTTGAGCTGCCCCAACCCCACAGAATTCTGCACCAATCCTTGGTCGCCGTCAGTCACCTCGTAGGTCAGCTGAATTTTAATAAGTTTTGGCAGGTAGCGCCCCGCTCCCAAGGCCACACCTGCCTTCTGTCGTGTTTTTTTGGTACCGGTGATAAAGCATAGCCGCCAGGTACCGGCCAGATCGGTCAGGGTATACCCAGACTTTGGCAATTTTTCCGTGGCCTGTAGCGCTGCCACGAGGTCTTTTGGATTGGGTTGCCCAATAGAGCTATTTTGCTGGGCGCTGGCGGCTTGTGCTAAAACGGCTGCACTTTCATTGACTGCACTCTCATTCATTGATGTCTAGGCCAGGAGCTGTGTTGCAATTTTACGCTCCTGACTGCTGATAGGGCAGATCAGAGTGTTGCTGATCCTAGGGATAATTTTATCTGTAAGCTGCTAGGCACAAAGCATTTCTAACAGATCGATAATCCTCAAAATCAGCAACAGCACAGAAAGCAGATGCTAAAAAATCGTTAGATCCCAGTCAGCATCGTTCAAACCTTCGGTGCCGACCATTTGTACACGGATATTTAAGTAGCGATCGCAATAGATTTTGCACTGTTTATAGCGAGGATTCGGGCTACCAAAAATTGCATCCTGCTCCGCATAGCCCTTAAGCAAATCAATGCGCTCCGCTTCTGAAAGAGTCTTTAAATCGTCGGTTGCTATCGATACGGTCATAATTTAACCAAACCTAACAAGAGTTCTTCTAAGGCTAGGGCGAACTTTCAAATCAAAGAAAGACTCTCCTAAAAAGCTTAAGCTCTATCTTAAAAAAACCGATAATCTCCGTTACAAATCAGCTCCAATTTCAAATCCACACGCTTTCTCAATGGAAAAATCACTGTTTTATACGAAATCCTAACTGATAGCACCCGGTATCGAAGGGCATCCACAAGGGAGTGCCCTACAAAATTGTCTATTTTTAATCGGGTTTAATGAATTCGGATTTCTTATTAGACAGGAGCCCCAGGCTTAAACGAACAGACAGACACATGCCAGAAAAATTCTCAGCCGAATGTCACACACCCTTGCTAAGCTAAAGCGACTTTAGAATTACCGTTTTTATCACCTTGGCAATGGTTAGCTACCGTCTTGAGCGCATCCATCTCGAAGTAACCAACGTTTGCAACTTCAAATGTGACTTCTGCCCAGACGCCATTATGGAGCGTAAGCGTGGCCACATGGACCTACCCCTATTAGAAAAAGCTTTAGACGAGATCGCAGAGCATAACCTAGCTAAAATCGTGGCTTTTCATCTCATGGGAGAGCCATTAATTTATCCCCACATTTTCAAAGCCATTGACATGGCCCTGGCTCGGGGTCTAAATCTACACCTCACCACCAATGGCAGCACCTTTCACATCAGACCAGAGCATCGGCAGAAACTAATTAACACCGGCATTCCCAAGGTCACTATTTCGCTACAAACCCCCGATCCACTGACCTTCATTATTCGAGGTGCGCCACCGCAGCTTAAACCCGAACAGTATTTCGACGGCATTACCCAGTATGTGAGGGATAACCTGGCCGATCCCAACTCCAATACCCGCATTCATCTCAAATTTTTAGACACCACACCACACCCATTTTTAGTCCCCCATAAGCAGATGCATGTGGTGGAAGGCAAAGCTCAGATGCAGCAGGAGTTGACCGCTTGGGCGGACCGACTATTAGACGGTTGCAGCCAACGCCCCAGCGATGATGATCTGCGTCAACGCATCGCTCGCCATAAACCCGGTCGCTGGCAGGTTATTGAACTAACACCCAAACTTGCCCTAGAAACATTTCCCCTAGATAGTTGGGGCAATGTAGAGAGCACTGAGGTCATACCGGCCACGTTTGGTTATTGCAACGGTACGTCTGATCAAGCAGGCATTTTATACGATGGTACTGTTGTACCTTGTTGCAAAGATTACGACGGCCAGATTCCCCTCGGCAATCTGCGTGATCACACTCTCTGTGAGATTTTAGACGTTCAAAAACCTGCCTGCGGTCTCCGCCAAGGGTTTAACCAACTAAAAGTCACTAACCCCATATGCCAGCGCTGCATGGGGGCTGATACTCAGCAAAAAGCCCTCCTCAGACAAGTAGGCTCCGTTGCCTACTTTAAGGTGTACAACCCAATCATGAAGCGTCTACAGCCAGGGTGGGGAGAAATTTAACAGCACAACCACTCTCACCCCAGTATTACTGACTGGCTTAGCGTGGGGCCCACGACCCTATTCTTTATCTTAGAAATCTCATCGACATACGGTAGAATAAGTTGCAGGTCTATTGTTCAAAGTGCCATGGTGCGGCGATTTATGCGGCGTTTTTTTCGCTGGGTGAAGAGATTATCATCCCGGCTTCGTAGTTCACAACAGCGCCGTTATCATGCACCTCCCATAAAGCGGTTACCAACATCAACCCAGACTAACGTTGCCCAGGTCTCACCTCAGCCATCGCCTGCGGTCAGTCAGCCTACCTCAAAGCAGTTAGCAGACCTTGCCCCCTCGGCCAGTCAATCTCCTCAGCAACCTCTCAATCCAGCATCCAATCGGGCACCCAGTTCCTC
>CALBPH010000831.1 GCA_937899365.1 uncultured Leptolyngbya sp. | reverse complement strand
GCCCTGTTTGTTCTGCCAGGTTTGACCCGGCGAGAACGGCGGTTAGTAGGCCCCATCGTTCTGGGCTCCAGCGTCCTGTTTGTCGTTGGCATATTTTTTGCCTACATTGCCCTGATTCCAGCCGCCTTAAACTTCTTTATTAACTATGGTGAGGGGGTTGTAGAGCAGCTGTGGTCCATTGACCGTTACTTTGAGTTTGTTCTACTGCTGCTGTTTAGCACCGGTCTAGCGTTTCAGATTCCAGTCATCCAATTTATGTTGGGGCTATTGGGAATTGTCAGCTCTGAAACCATGCTAAAAGGCTGGCGGTCCGTGCTTTTGGGGGCTGTGGTGCTCGGAGCTGTCCTCACCCCCTCGACCGACCCCATCACCCAAAGCCTGCTGGCGGGGGCCGTCCTGTTTTTATACTTTGGCGGCATCCTGGTGGTTAAAGGGATTGGCAAGTAGGCGTTAATTTTGGCTTAGCCAACTTAAAGCGGATATTTCGCAGGAACACCGACCTGTCTAGGGAATTCTTTATCTGTCTTCTCGATTTTTTTGACATATATACAGTGCCTGATGCCCTGGGTCAGGGGCGTTTCCCATGGGCAAATGGCCACTAGCTCACCGCCCAACGTATCTAGGGCTCCCATAAATAGGTCTTCTTCTTCATCGGTCCACTGCCCCCGAAAGAGGACGGCATAGCCACTTTTTTTAAGTAGGGGCAGTGCATACTCTGCACAGGTGGAGGCGGGACCAACCGCCCGTACCATGGCTAGATCGTACTGGGCACGGTGCATTGGTGCGCGGCCCGCTGTTTCTGCTCGTTCTGCGAGAAAGGCTGTATTGGTTAGCTCTAACTGACTACAAAGGGTTTCAAGAAACGCGATTTTTTTGCGGGTTGAGTCGAGTAGGGTAATGTGCCATTGGGGTTTTGCGATCGCAACCGGCAATCCAGGAAAGCCACCCCCCGTACCAATATCAATCACCGTCTTCACCGTCGGCAGCCACTCCGGCTTCTCCGGTTCATACCAGGGGGCCAAACCGCTCAACGAATCCCACAGATGCTTTTCCCAAAACCCGCTTGGCTCCGTAATGCGGGTCAAATTTGCCTGCCGGTTACCATCCAAAACCCCCTGATACAATCGCTGAAACAAGCCCTGCTGTGTCTCAGACGGTTGCCAATGCAGCGTCTTTTGCCACGTCTCGCTATTGAGCGGCAACTGTTGAGCTACGGTATCTGTCATCTGGCCCCCTGATGTTTGGCTGAGTCTGCTTCGTTGGGTGGCATCGGCTCACCTCAACCTAAGCCACTGGCACCATCTCCAATGGCTGGGACAGCAGCTCCCCATTCTGCAACGTCCAGCAGTAATCTGCCAAATGGGCCAAATCCCGCGCATCGTGGGACACCACCAGCAAACTCCAGTCTTTCTTAAGGTCTGCCAGCAACCCGATCAGCTGTTGTTTCATCGACCAGTCCAATCCGGCCGTGGGCTCATCCAGCAATAACAAATAGGGCTGACGAATCAGCTGCACCGCCAGCGCCAGTCGTCGCTGCTGACCACCGCTGAGGGCATGGGGGGCCGCCTGCAATGAAATCGCCCCTAGCCCAACCGACTCCAGGGTCTTCGTCACCTGCTCAGAGCCCAGCTCCGGATGACCAATGCGTAACTCTTCTAAAACCGTATGGCCACAAAAATGACGCTCTGGAAACTGAAATACCAACCCCGCCAGCTGTTGCAGCGTTTCTGGCTGTAGCTCCTGATCGCGCCAGTGCAGCGACCCCTTCGACGGAGACACCAGACCCGCCAAAATTTCCAACAGAGTGCTTTTCCCCGAGCCGCTGGGTCCCACGATTAGCCCCATTTTTTTAGGTTCTAGGGTAAACGATACTTGGCTAAGAATCGGCGTTGCACTAGCTGCTGGATGATAAGAAACTCGATCAAGAGTGAGCATTCGTCAAACAAAAGGGACCAGTCCACACTATAGCCAATGTTTTCATCCACCGATGTTCTCCCCTGAGGGCTCCATAGCCAACATCCTGATGCATTAAGACATTGGCGCGCCGGGTCAGCGGTTGCTGGTGGGAGCTTTCAAGGAGATGCCTTGTCTTAACTAACCTGACAGATGCCCTAGGTAACTTTCTTAGCGTAATCACAGAATTCGATACCAAAGGAGCTTGCTATGCTAGATAACCGAAACCATGCAACCTTTAACCTATGGAAATTCGCTTTCGCGAGTGCGACTTCTTTAACCTGTGGATTTGGTTAGAGCTAGAGAATGTGCCTTCCGCCATGGAACAGCAGTACATCGAAGAAATTTTTGACTCGTGGTTTTTCCTGGGCAAACTGGGTGGATTTAACGCCGAGAACCTACAGGTACAAGACGGTGGCCATGAAATTAGCTACATGGACTACAACAACGACGTAGCCGAAGACAGCCTCATGGCAGTTATGCACAACATGTCTGAAGTGCAGTTCGAAGGCACCTGGGCCCGCTGTTGGTTTGACCTGGGCACCACCGATGCCATCGCCCTAGATGTACTAACCAATACCCTCAAACAGTTTAGTAAGGACTACACCATCATCAAACGGGTCTACATCGGTGGGGAAAATGAAGACTGGCCTATTCCCAGGGATCAACAGGCCGACTTCGTCAATGCCATGCATTAGTTTCCAGCATCCATCTCACCAACATCCATAGCAATCGGCTGTTGGTGTAGCCTCTCCTGCGGAGATCTGCATTTAGTCGATTGCGTCACCCATAGCTGTTGCTATCGATAGGGCCTAGCGCTCACTGATGTTGTGAACGATGGGCACAACGCTATCCATAGATTCCTCAGGTAGTTCAAACCTGTTTTTAAGCTCGAGTCAGAATTCAGGAGGCATAATAACAGTGCCCCCTCAGAACGAACGACATCTGCTATGGATTATGCAGCCCAGCGTCAGGCCAGCCTGGAGTCACCCACCTTTAGCCAATTAGACAGTTGGCTTGCCAAACGTATTCGCGAACTCAGTGTTGATGCCCTAGCCTCCAGTGCCTTCACCTGCACCGCCTGTGGTGAAGTTGCCGGCGAATACCTCGTGGACTACGAAGGCAAAACATTTCGCTTTGATACACCAACCACCTACGCCTTTTTAGAATTCATCCTGGCAAAACAGCCCACCGTTGTGGGTTAAGACCATATCCCCAGCGCTAAATCATCACTTCATCCTCAAATCGCTGCCGTTTCTCAAACTCAAACGGTCCAGCAATGGAGCCCCACAGTAGCTCATCGGTCTCCGGGTCGCGGCCTCGGTCGTAACTGATTAGCCGCTCGTTAGTAATCTCAAACTCATTATCCAGATAGCTGGTTTTGCCCTTGCGCACCACCATGCAATTTTTTCCTGGCACCACCTTACCGATAAAGCTATGACCGGTCCAGCGCACCGTCATATCACACCCCGGCATTTTCTCTAGCTGGTCTGCCGTCAGCGTTGTGAGTTTCTCAGGTTTACGGGCTGCACCGATCACAGTGTCTTGCTCTTTAAATGAGTAGTTTTCGAGCAAAATGTGGTCCGCCTGGGGCAAGAAATGTAGCACTCGCACGCGGTAGGGCTGTCCCAACATAAAATCGTAGGCCTGCTCCAGGTATAGACAGCTCCCCGATAAAAACCCCGACGGCAACGGGCGCATACACACCCGGATATGGGCAAAAAAGGGTGGATTTTCAATCGCCTGGGCCTGGTTGCTAAAGTCAGCGGCCATCCACTTAAGCAAGGTAGAAACGTCGGTTGCGTGGGACATATAAATAGGAACTAACAGTTGAATTATCTACATTGAGAGAGTTACGCGGAGTTCAAAAGCAAATCTTACTGATATCAAGGCATTCTCTGGCCATAGGCAGCCCTTTGGCTCAATAAGAGCCTGGCAAAGGTCGATCAAACTCATCTGTCAAACTCGATAGAAGGTGTAACCTCGCCATTTATCATAAAAAGATAGATCCCCCCCGAGAGCAACCCATGGAGCTTCGCTCAGTTTTCAATACGTTTTTTGACCACTGTGTTGGTAGCTGGTCCACAGAGCGCACTTACCACTATCTCACCCAAAACGAAGTAGAGCGTTCCCACACCGACTTTCAGGTTTCACCCCTAACGCCAGATCTCAAAGCTAAAGTACTGACTGACAATGAGTATGATGCAGCCCAAGATTTATCGAAGATTCCAGGGTTTCATCTATCTTTCAACACCGTGTCAGAAAAGGGCGAAAAAGTTTCCCAGGCCTTAAATCTTACATTTGTTGTCCACAGTGAAACCAGCCACATTCTAGAAGGCGATTATCTGCGCGATCGCGCCTATGAAGAAGCTCGGCCCATCATCTCCCGCTTTCGCTTCGACGGACACACCAAAGAACTATTGATGACGACCAACTACACCCAGGTAGTCTCCATAGATTCCATCACCCTAATTAATCCAGACATCCGGATTCGCCGAATTCTCAACTATCTACGCCCCCCGGCAGGACAGCCCCTGGAAAAACTGGGTCTGGTGGGGTTTGGGGTTGAACAAAAGGTCGCCCCGTAGGCAAAGACATTAGGCCATCAAAGACCAAACCCTGACCAGGCTTTTCTATTAAAGTCTGAATCATGGCGGCTGCATGCCTATCCCCCTGTTCCTTGCGGAATCGGAACAAATTAACCTGTATTGATTTCTATAAAGGTCATACACAAGATCCCCATTTATCGGGAAAGCTAGGGTAACTCTTAGAGCAGATACAACACCATCGCTACGGAGAGCGCAACAGTGGGCTTATTTGAGAAAGTTCGAGCCGAATTTATTGACATTATTGAATGGCTCGATCCGTCACAAGATACTATTGCCTATCGCTTCGAGCGGTTTCAAAACGAAATTAAAATGGGGGCGCAGCTGACGGTACGCCCTGGTCAGGTGGCGATTTTAGTGGGCGAAGGCCGGGTGGCTGATGTATTTGAACCCGGTCGCTACCGCCTGGAAACTCAAAATATGCCGGTCCTGACCACCCTAATGGGATGGAAGTATGGCTTTAACTCTCCATTTAAAGCTGAGGTTTACTTTTTTAACACCAAGATTTTTACTAATCTCAAATGGGGCACCGCCAATCCCATCACTATTCGCGACCCCGAGTTAGGTCCAGTACGACTGCGTGCCTATGGCACTTACACCATGAGGGTTGCCGATGCCCGCACCCTGCTGGAGCAGCTGATCAGCACCGATGGCCTGTTCCAAACTGACGAGATTAGCGATCACCTACGCAACATGATCGTATCGGCCTTTGCCAGCTGGATCGGCCAAGACCAAACCCCCTTGTTTGACCTGGCCGCCAACTATCAGGCCATGGGTGAGCAGGTGCGCGATGCCATGCAACCCAACATGGGTCAGTTTGGCCTAGAGCTACGTCAGCTGCTGATCGAGAATATTTCGCTGCCCCCCGAAGTTGAAGCAGCCCTGGATAAGCGAGCCTCCATCGGCATTCTGGGCAACATGCAGCAATACACCCAATACCAGGCGGCCAACGCCATCGAACAGTCGGCCCAAAACCCCAGCGGCGGTAGCCCTGGCCTCGACCTGGGGGTGGGCATTGCCATGGGTCAACAAATTGCCAACGCCATGGCCCCCCAGGCAGCCCCAACGGTCCCAGCGGCAGCACCCGCTGCACCACCGGCACCCGCTGCACCACCACCGCCCATGCCAGCTGCCACCTGGTACATCACCCGCGATGGCCAAAACTTTGGCCCCTATGCGGCCAACCAGCTGCTGGCCAATGGCTTAACGGCCCAGTCAAATGTTTGGAAACAGGGCATGGCCAGCTGGCAACCGGCGAATACAGTGCCTGAGCTGCAGTCACTGCTAAGCACCCTGCCACCGCCACCGCCACCGGCGGCTTAAGGCTCCCGTTGCGTACCCATGCTGCCCATGCTCATCCCTTTCTGGCATGGGCATGGGCTCTTGAAACCGCTCAAATGTATTGTCCG
>CALBPH010000830.1 GCA_937899365.1 uncultured Leptolyngbya sp. | reverse complement strand
CACAAATGCCCGCGACAGACCAATCACGCCATCTCCGGTTATTCTCCCTCGCCCCGTATCACAGGCACTTAACACCACCAAAGACGCCTGCAAATCCATCTGTAAAATCTCAGCCGTCGTTAATAGTCCATCTTCGTTCAACCCAGGGGCCAATGCCACTGCACCAGGCACGTCCTCGCTGCCCGTTTCCGCCGGATCACCATACTCCAACAGCCCGTGGGTGGCCAGATGAATCAAGTCAGCACTCCCTAATCGCCGCTTTACAACAGATTCCGTGGCATCGTCACTTGTTAAGGCTGACGTATTTAGAAATCCGGCAATCGCTTCGGCTTCCCGCTCTGCCCCTGACAAATCAGGTAATGGCTCCTGGGTAAACCGTCCAGCAGGATCTCGCAACACTACCGAGGGCATGGTCGGATTTCCCACAATCAACGGATTGTTTAAGGACGTTATTCCTGGCAAAGAAAGATTAGCTGGTCTGTCAGCCGCCATCGCCTCCGTCAGCGCAAACACCTGAATCGATGGCGACGTCAGCAATGTAAGTCGTTCAATCAGATACTGCCCCTCTCGGTTCAGCAGGGCCGGAAACGGTAACAAGAACAACTCTCCTTGAGGGATAAACACAACGGTCGCCTCTGGATCGTCCGGCAATAGCTCAGCAATGGGCTCAATCAGCAGCCCATGCAGCTGGGAAAGCTCCTCAGTCGGATCGCTAGACTGCCCAAAGCTAGGGGTGCGGCTTAGGTCGGTCAGGGAAAATGTCGAAAATCCTCGCCCACGCACACCAATGGCCTGACGAGAGTCTTGAACCAATTCGTTAAGGTTAATGTCTGTTAAGGAACGCTGCCGAAAATCAATCGTTCCATTTGCTGAAACGACCCAAACATAGAGCATCGGGTCGTCCAGCTCAGAAATTCTAACAATGGAGTACTCTACCAACGTAGTTTGTAGCTGCTGGGCCAGGGTCGTAATCTCTGTCAGTGCCAGGGGCTCATTGTCTGTTGTTGTTCCCTGACGCTCTCGCTGGGCCATCAATGCTGTAAATGCCCGAGTTCGGCCTCGCTCTGCAATTTCTAACGCTAGCCCATACTTTTTCTGTTCGACAAACGACCGCTGCAATAGTTGAAATGTTCGCTGCTGTCGTTGTAAAAGAGAGATTTGAGCCGCATCTGCTAAACCAGACGCTCGTACCTCATCCAAAATATCAACAGCGGACATCAACAAACCTTCGGTAACATCAGGCTGATCTAGCTGGAGATAAACCAACCCCAGATTGTTGAGCGCATCTGCTTCGGAGCCACGATAGCCGATGTCACGGGCCAGATCTAAGGCTTGCTGATAGAACGCAATCGCCTGGGCATGGTCACCCAGGGCATCGTAGGTAATCCCCAGGGCAATTAATAAGTCTCCCACCGAGGCCAGGTAGCCGGTTTCTTCATAGAGCGCCAGCCCCTGCTGATAAAATTCAATGGACTGCTCGTACTGTGCTAAGTGGTAGTGGACAATGCCTAGACCGTGCAGAGC
>CALBPH010000829.1 GCA_937899365.1 uncultured Leptolyngbya sp. | reverse complement strand
GATCGGCCTTCGACGCAGGTGCGGATTTAGTCGTTGGCTATCATCCCCTGCATATTCAAGGCGCTGAACTCTACAAGTCTCGTCCGATTGTGTACGCCCTAGGGGACTTTGTTTTTCAGGATGCTCCCCTAGACGATCACGATACCGCCACCCTGCGCGTCTCCCTGAGGGAGAAACAAATGAAGGTTGAATTTCTCCCCGTTAGCGTCAGGGAAGCGCGACCGCGGGAAGCATCTGGCGAAACAGCAAAAACTATTCTCAAGCAAATTCGCCAGGCATCCGATGCGTTACCCTCACCGCTCCAGTTTCCAACCATTCTAGATGCCCCACCGCAAAAAGGCCCTTTACTCAAGCCTGACAAGCCTATTGCCCCAGTCAAAACCTTGGGAGAACTCGAACCTGGCCTGACGGAATACCCCAGCTATGGCAACGAAGGGGTCACGCCTGGACCAGAGATTTTCATCCCCGAAACCTTTGACCAACTACCCTCCGAATCAGATCGCTTTATCCCCGAAACCTTTGAGAGCCCAGAAGCCGATACATTCGCACCCGATACATTCGCGCCTAATCATTTTGATAGCACTGAGTCAGAGGGCTGGGGTGAACCCATGGAAGCGCCTCCCGCCGAACTCCCGGCTACCAGCCCCCTAGAGACCTTTAATACTCAGCCCGACCAAATACTAGAACTTGAATCGCTAGAGCCTAAAAGCTGGGAGTCGCCGATTGAGGCAGCGCCAAAGGTCAATGACAGTGCCTCCCCCCTGAAATCACCAGATACCCCTGCCCATCGGCCTGGGGCTGCCGGCAATGGTGGCATTACACCCTACGCACCAGAGCAAAGCGACGATATCCTACTGCCCAGCGAGGAGCCTCTGCCAGGGTACGACGCGCTAGAAAATTGGGGAGAAAAATCATCACCCCTCAAAGAATTCAACACCATTGAAGAACACTTAACTAGCCTGGAGCCTCTGGACCTTAAGCCCTCTGATGAACCCGCAGTTTCCTTTGAAGGTGACAATAGTGACGCCAACGCATCGGAAGCTATTTCTCCCCATGACGAGCCGCTGGTGGGCCCTCTCAGCCAGCAGCCCACCAGCCCTAGTGCTGACAAATTAGCGTCTTGAATACTTGCATAACTTAACGTTTTGAACAGATCCCCCCTGGAGCTGCCCATAACCATTAAGATGGTCGGATCCCTGTGGTTGATATATCTGTGATTTATCCTTACGTGTCCTATGGGTTGTTATAACCGTCAGCGTCTATCGCCTAGGCTCAAAATCGTGCATCGCCAGAGCCTTTGCAAGGAAGATCCAATCTATAAATAGTACACATGAACTCAGTATTACTACTATCTTGGATACAAGGGGTTCCCCACTTCGTAAAAGATTCAGGTATACTTTTACTTTCCCACCCAATCCTTGTAGAAAACTGACAATTACGGGGAAGTGCGTAGTTTTTTGGGATAAAAGACACATTCCTGAGCCATTTTATACTGATGGGGCACAGGGGCTCAGAAGAAAGAACACAGGCAGGTCAATAAAATTAAACCGGCCTTGGATTTTGTAATCTTTGTGAGATTTATAACCGCTATGGGAAGGGCAGGAAAAGCACTGAAGCATGTACTGACTCAGTACGGAATTAGTCAAAATCGTTTGGCTGTAACAATGGGCGTGGCCCGTTCAACAGTTAATCAATGGGTTAATGAGGTTAGTGATCCACTGGCAGACTCTGTGCCAGAGATCATTATTGCTCTAGAAACATTAGAACCCTCAGCCGCTAACATCTTCGTCAGCATGTACTTAGAGCGGGGCGCTGAGGCGGCAGCTGAGCGATAGCGTTATTGACGCCCCCGCTTTAGGGGATCCAGACAGGATTGATGCCCATAAATGGGAAGGCCTGGGGCTCAATCGGCTGGGGCTGCTTATTTAAGCGTGCTTCAGACGTCTGGTAGAGCGGTAGCAGCCAAAGTTTCGAGGTTGCGATCGCAACTCCATTATCTACAACGGCCGAGCTGTCTGCGTTGGCACTCGGTACAGTCTCATCAAACAGTAGAGCCAGGCCATCAGGGGCAAGGCTCATATGAACCGATGGCTGAGGTGGCAATGTCCAAAGCTCCTCCATACTATCGGTTTTCAAATTTACAGCTGAAATAGAGGGCTGCACCTGGTACGTGTCACCCTCAAGTAGTTGACTGGTCAAACAGAATAAAAGTTCATTCGTAGGGTCAAATTGGGCATCCAAAATCGCCCCTGTAACATTTAGGAGCGGTTTTTCATCCCCCTGATTTGACACCCAAAACAGGGTCTGGGTGTAGCGTTTTTCCGGGTCATCCTGGTTAAAACTCACCATGGCAGCAGCGGAACCATTGCCAGCTACATCCATGACCAACCCATATTGGGGCAAGAAATCTAGCGTATCTCCACTTTGTTCATTTTCAGCATCGCTCAACGCAATAATTGCCGTTCCTTCTCCCTGCTGTAGCAGCAGAGATTGACTATCGGGGGCAATGATAAAATCACCACCCGGTTCAGTTTCTAGACGACGAGGAGCCTCACCTTGAGTGATCACCCAAGGTCCAAAGTCCCCCGGATTACTGCGATTAACTCGCTGAACCACAACGGTTTGTCCATCAGCGGATAGATCAAATTTCAGATTTTGATACCCATCACTATCAAGGATTGTTTCGATTTGGCCACTGGGTGCCGAACGATCGCCCAAGCCAGTAGTTACCGTATACAGCTGCTGGTCTTGCTGTTCGCCCAGCTCACTTTCCGCCGCTGCAAATAAAATCCGATCACCCTGGGTGTAGGGCTTGAAATCGAGGACAGTCCAGTCTTCTGGCGTCAGGGCGGTGCTCGACTGTGTGCTCAGGTTATACAGCATCAGCCGACCTTGCTCATCGCCGTCAATACCGATGTAGGCAAAGGTTCGCTCGTGGGACTTAAACCTGGCTTCAAAGGGGACGAACTTAGCGTCGGCTCCACTAAACCGGTCCCTGGCCTGGGGCAGGCTAAGCGTAAACTCATTCCCATAGGGAGCCGGGAAATTGAGGGTATAGGCCATCCGCCGTCCAGCCCAGCTAAATCGCCCCGGTAGCGGCGGCTCAATAATCAGGTTTTGCTCCACACTCCCATGATCCATTGGGCGACTAAAGTTGAGCAAAAAAGACGTCTCATCTGCCCCCACCTGGCGATCTTTCCAGGTAAAGCTCCTTACCCTTGATGCCGCTGGACCTCCCAGTAGCACCATGCCACCAATAACCACAGCCAGCACAATCATAAATGCCTGAGCTAAGCGATCCAGGGGTTGACGACGGGATTTTGCCATGGGGAGAAATCGAGCAGAAGAGGAAACGAGCTAGCGCCACGCTAGAAGTAGTCATGATTGCATCCATCGATGGCGATGGCAGGACCAAATTATCCAGCAACCATCAATATTCGTAAGGATTTCGAGGTTCAGGAATAGTCTCAAGCTTGGTCGGTTCAATGGTGAGCTGACGTTGGCCATCAATGGTGGCCGTGACCATTTTTCCTTCCACCTCTAACCAGCTATCGGGGGCATAGGCCTGGCGAGAAACGGCCAGCTGCACGGGTAAACCAACCGGATAGGCATCGGCAGCACAGCAGGTTAAAACAAATCGCGACAGCATTAGATAGCCCTCAGGCCAATCATCGGGATGAATCACAAACCCTGATACTTTGACCCCTTGCCCCGTATAGGCATCAGGTTCTGGATAGACATTCAGAGTACGAATCCAATCGATAATCGTGCGCTCTTCAGAGGACATTTGGCGCACAAAACGCTGCGGCTGTGCCCTGGTTAGGGTGAGGCTGTCAGATATCCCGCGCTGTATGGCAGTCTCACTTGCAAAGGCTCGGGGTGTATAAATCAACGCCACCACCGCCACCGCTAATAAAATAAAACTGCTCACCGACGGCGGTAGCAGTGTGGAATGGCTAGCGGGAGCCTGATTAACCGTTTTTTTCTGAAATAGCTTAAAGCTCGCCATCCCCAACAGCACAATGGCGGCGCCGTTAGCCAGCCACATATAGTCCGGATGGAGCAGCAAAAAGATCTTGCCCGTTATCCAGTACCTGAATAAAACCATACTCCAGGCCCCCAGCACCAGAACATCTAGCAGCTTAGACCCACGGTACCAAGCCGTTCGGGCCTTGGGCTTTCTGGCGGGAGAAGCAGGTTTGCGAGACCGTTTAGCTGACATAGAAGTTCATAAATAGGGTCAAAATAAAACAGAGCTGGGCCGCCAAAACAAAAATGTAAAAGATCGCCCTCGGCTTAAACACCGTTAACAATAAACCAATATTTTTGAGGTCGATCATCGGCCCAAACACTAAAAACGCCAGCTGGGCTCCGGGGGTAAATGTGGCTGCAGACGATAGGGCAAAAAATGAGTCAACGGTAGAACAAATAGAGACCACTGCCGCCAGCAGCAGCATAGCCAAAATTGATGTAACAAAGTTTTGTCCCAGGGCCAAAATCCATTCCCTGGGTGCGGCCACTTGGACAAAGGCGGCAATGGCACTGCCCATGACC